>DAOLNV010000009.1:9574-114823 GCA_035416745.1 Candidatus Hydrogenedentota bacterium
GCGTGCCTTTCTCATGACGAGACTTCCCTGCGCCCTCATTGGGATTCAACCATTTTCTATACATAATGATACCATCCCGCCCGAGAAACGAAACCAGAAAAGTCCGTGCCCCGGTCCGGACCCGTCCCAGGACGGGGGTTCT
This sequence comes from Candidatus Hydrogenedentota bacterium, assembly GCA_035416745.1. NCBI lineage: Bacteria > Pseudomonadati > Candidatus Hydrogenedentota > Candidatus Hydrogenedentota bacterium. The sequence continues at coordinate 9,717 of DAOLNV010000009.1, forward strand.
CTGCCGCGAAGAAGGCCGAGAATGCAAACCGGACCCTTTTCTCAAATCCGTCAACATCTGGTAGCATGTGCCACAAACCTGAACCGTTACGTGAGCCATCGTGGAGTATGCTCTGGAGGTTCTCCCCCATGATCCATCGCAGACTGCCCACATTCAGGACCATTGTCATTGTCTGCTTGCTGCTGACTGTGCTGGCGCCCGCATCAAGGTCCTATGCCGCTGTTCCCAATTCCCAGCCCATACTCGAGAATGTAGGGCTGCGGGTGGCTTTTGACGGGGCAACCGGCCAACTCGCCGAATTCACCGATACGCGAAATGGCCATGCATTTCTCGACCCTGCCGCCGGCGGCGAACTCTGGTCGCTTCAGTTTCTGCCGCCGTCGCCGATCAGCGAACTCATGCCCGCCAATGCCAAATCCTTTGTCTGCAAACGCCAGGAAGGCCCGAATGACATCCTCGTGCTCACCTGGCAGGAATTCAATGTTGCGGAGGCGCCCGGCCTGCAGGTCACCGTTACGGTCTCGCTCGACACGGAAAACCCCACGGCATACTGGACCATCGCCATCGAGAACACGGCGAACCTCCTCCTTGCTTCGCTTCGGTTTCCGCGAATTCCCGGTATCGCCGCTCAGGAAAGCGAGCGCCTCGCCGCGCCAATCTGGATGGGACAGCTCGCCGAAGACCCGCGCCGCTTCCTCTCTAACCCCGAAAAGCCGGGACGCATGGAGTGGGAGTATCCGGGACTGCTCTCGCTGCAGTGCGTCGCTCTGTATCGCGAGAACGGCCCGGGGATCTTTCTCAGCGCCGATGACACGGCGGCTTTCGCGAAGCGGTTCTGCGTGTTCGGCGGTGCTGGCGGCCGCCTGGGCTTCGAGGTCCTGCACCTTCCCCAGGGCGGATCGGGTGGAGAAAGACGGTATGAGCCCCCGTACCGCTTGGCGCTGGGCGCGTTCGAGGGTGATTGGTTCGCGGCAGCCGAACGATACCGTCAATGGGCCTTGAATCAGCCGTGGGCCAAAGAAGCCCGGCTGAAGACAAATGCCGTCGAGGACTGGGCTGCCGCTACGGGACTCTGGGTATGGAATCGCGGCCGGTCAGCACAGGTCCTTGGCCCTGCCTTGGATTTGCAGGAACAGTCGGGCGTTCCCGTGAGCGTTTTCTGGCACTGGTGGCACGGATGCCCGTACGACATCGGTTTCCCCGAATACCTGCCGCCGCGTGAAGGAGCGGAGGCGTTTCGCGACGCCGTGAAGAAAGCCCGCGACGCCGGAGTCAACGCGATGGTTTACATGAACCAGCGGCTCTGGGGAATGACTACCGCCAGCTGGGAAGCGGAAGGCGCCGAACGGTACGCCGTCAAAGGTCCCGATGGCAAGGTACATCCCGAAACGTACAACACCTTCAAGCCCGCACCCTGCGCGGCGATGTGTATGGGCACTCCGTTCTGGCGCGACAAGTATGCCGGCCTTGCCCAACAAGTCGTGAATGATCTCGGCGTCAGCGCTATCTACATGGACCAGGCTTGCCTGAGCCTTGCGTGCTACGACCCCGCGCACGGCCATCCCATCGGGGGCGGGACATACTGGATGAACGGGTTCCGCATGCTACAGGCCGACATCCGAGAACGGTGCCACGCGGAGCCTGACCCAGCGGCCACAGCCCGCCCCGCCTCACGAAACGTCGTTCTTGCGGGGGAAGGCTGCGGTGAGGCCTGGCTGCCCTACCTCGACCTGATGTTGAGTCTTCAGGTGAGCATGGAACGCTATGCCCAACCGGGCGTCTGGGAGCCCATTCCGTTTTTCCATGCGGTGTATCACGGGTACGCCATCTTCTTCGGCAACTACTCGTCGCTTACCATGCCGCCTTACGATGATCTCTGGCCCGCTGAATTCGCCCCGAAAAAGCCCCTCGAACTGCTCGACACCAAGTTCTCGCAACAATTCCGGCTCGAACAGGCCCGCGCTTTCGTCTGGGGACAGCAACCCACGATTGCCAATTTCCTGCCCGAGCATTTCGGCCAGCGTCCCGCGGAAATTGCCTATCTGACCCGCTTGGCCAAGGTCCGCCTCCAGGGACTTAAATACCTGCTGCATGGAACCATGCTGCGGCCGCCTGCCCTGGGTATTCTCGACCAGGAAATCGACATCTCCCGGCTGTCCATCTATGCGGGACAACAGAACGCGCTCAAACAGTACCGCAAATCCTGTCCCCGCGTGATGGCAAGCGCGTGGCAAGCAGCTGACGGCGGCGTGGCCGTTGTCCTGGCAAACGTGAGCGATGATCCCCAGCCGGTTTCGGTCGACCTTTCTCGCGGGCTCTACCCCATCCCCGCTTCGTGCACGATAGCGCGACTCGACGCTGACGGCAGCCGGGAGATAGGCCCCATCGGGGGCGAGCCCCGTCTGGAACTAACGCTGCCCCCGGCCGAGGCCTGCATCTACGAATTTACTGTAAAATGAGAGGGGCGTCCCCCCGACGGTGCGGTAAGACGCCCCAAATCGTCCAAAGAGCCTATTGTGCCCCCTCCGCGGCGAGGCCTGAAACAGCCTTCTTGAACCACTCCGCACATTCACGGACCTGCGGCAGGTTGTTGTCCCAATTGGATTCGTACTCGATTCCAAACAGGGCGGGAGTGAGGCGGAGTTCGCGAATGGTCCGCAAGACCTTTTCGAGTTCCCCGCACCCTTGCCCCCAGGGCCGGTCCGTCCCGTCAGGCGCGGCCTTGTCTAAATCCTTGAGATGCAATGACATAAGCCGTCCGCCCAGCTTTCGCACCGATTCTGAAGGGTCAAGTCCCGAACGCAACCAGTGTCCGGTATCCGCGCAAACGCCGATGCGCGGGCTGCGTCCTTCACACGCCCGCAACGCCTCTTCCGGACTCCAGTACCGCGACTTGCCTTCGGGATGGTTGTGGATGGCCACGTTGATCGCATATTCGCCGCAGAACCGTTCGACAAGGTCGAAGGCCTCGGGGGCTGGCTCTGAGACAATGTATTGCACACCCAGTTTCCGTGCAAACTTGAATGTGCGGCGGCAAGCTTCTTCCTCGCCCGGGATAGCGCCAATATAGATGCCCGGCAGCGAGACTTTGGACTGTTCGAGCTTGGCGCGGATCTCCTGGATGACCTGGTCGGGCAGCTCGGCAGTCAGCTTCAGGTCGGAATCGGGGCGCACCCGTTGTCCTTCAAACGCCTCGATATAGCCAAGGCCGGCCGATGCGGTCTTGTCAACGGCTTCAAAGAACGAAAACCGGTTGAAGGTCCACGCGGTCGTGCCCACGCGCCACCCGAACGGGGTCTCAGCGCCGGACGCGCTCAACGCCCCCACCAGCATACCCAGACCGGCCAAAAAGGGCACAAGTTTTCCCGTGCGCATGGTTACAGCTTCCATCCGTTGTGCATGTCGCGGTGGAGCCTGGCATTCGCCTCGTCGTTGTCCACGAAACGGGCGGCAGCCGGGTCCCACTTGAGTTTCTGCCCGAGCCGCGCCGAGATATCGGCCAGCATGCCCAGATACGAGGCGATGTGCGCGGCATCGACGTCCGACACCGGGTCTTTGCGGCTCTTCACGCATTCGAGGAAGTTGCCGGCATGATTGGTGGAATCGGTGAGACGGACGTCGCTCTCCTTGAATTCCACCGTCAGCAACGATTCGGGCTCCGCCGAGATTCCTTTGCGGCTCACATGAACCCAGCCCTCGTCGCCAATGAACCGGCAGCCTTGTTTCATCTTGTCGCTGTCCTTGAAAACCATCTTGAGGCCGTCGGGATACGTGAAAAGAGCGTCCCAGCCGTTCACGTTGTCCGTGAAACCCTTGTTGCGATAGTCGGCCTGGCACTCCAGTTCAAAGGGCTGGGTGGCAATCCGGGGGCATCCCCAGTTCGCCTGATCGAGGTTATGGACGCCCCAGTTGCAGATGAATCCCACGCAGTAATCCCAGATCAGGTACCAGTCGGGCCACTCGACACGCCCGGGATTGTACGGATTGTCGGGAGCGGGGCCCTGCCACATCTTCCAGTCAAAACCGTCGGGAACGGGTTGTGGGTCGAGCGAACCCTCGTATTTGGGAACGTACTCGGGGCCCGGCGCGGCGACTTCCAGGGTATGAATTGCCCCCAGGTAGCCGTTCCTGGCAAGCGTGCAGCCCCGCTGGAAATGCTCGAGCGAACGCTGCCACGTCCCCGTCTGGAATACCCGCTGCGTGCTGCGGATGGTGTCGCGGATCAGCAGGCTTTCTTCGAAAGACACCCCGAGCGGTTTCTCGCAGTACATGTCCTTGCCGGCTTTCGCGGCAGCGGTCGCGATCAGGGCGTGCCAATGGTCCTGCACCGCAATGGCCACGGCATCGATATCCTCCCGGGCGATGACCTCGCGGAAGTCGCCGTACATGGCGCACCCTTGATCCCCATAAGCCTCGTCAATGATGCCTTTGGCAATTTCACAGCGGTCCCGGTAGGCATCGCAGACCGCCACGACCCGGCACTCCTTCAGAGGAAGGAAATTCTTCAGGTTGCTCCGTCCCATGCCGCCGACGCCGATGAAGCCGACAGTGATAGTCTCGCTCGGCGCTGGCGCGTCTTCGGCGCCCAAGGCGGATGACGGGATAATGACAGGCATCGCAGCCGCGGCCCCCGCGGCGGCTGAATAGCCTAAAAAGGTACGACGATTGAATTCGCGACTCATAAGCACCTCACTTTTGATGGTATCCGCGCCACTCTGGAACACATGCTCAGCGCACATCCCGGCCTTGGTCCCCCGTGACGCGGCACGAAACACGAACCCGTGTGTTGTACTCCTTGTAGACGGCCATAATCAACAATCCGGATTTACTTATGGTGCGGGCTTCCAGCGCGCTCAAGAATTTTGGCACGATGCCTCCCCCACAACCTCTCATGAACCCGGGAGGAACTCCCTTGGCGACGAGCTACCCCCACGATCGGCCGGTCTTCAGCCAGCCGCTTGAGTCAAAAGTCCTCGCGCCCAGCTCAAGCACCCTATGCCAGGGCGGCGGCCACCTTCTTCACGCCCTGCACTACCCAATCCACGTGCTTCTGTTCGTAACGCTGCGTGATATCGATTTGGATCGAGCGTCCAAGCACATCAAGGGTCTGGGGGCACATGTCCGGGCTGTACCGGCGGCTCTGGTCGTGCAGCGGCGAGGTCCAGGGACGCCCGTGCGCGTCGCCCGAAGTCATTTCCATAACGTACTCCCAGTAGCAGTAGATGTGGCGGTCAGGCACGGACTTGTCGTAAATGCTGTTCGCCGGAATACCCTCCGCATTCAGAGCCGCGGCAAACCGTTTCGTATCTTCTTTGGTCTTACACAGAAGGATGGTGCAGATACCCAGGTCACCGTCAGGGCAGTTCACGGGCGCCAACCGGACGCCGTCAACATCTTCGAGACCCTGGACTATGGCGCGTTTGGCCTTTCGGGTCCGAGAAAGAATGCTCTCGAGACGCTCGAACTGGGCGCATCCCAGGGCGCCCTCCATTTCATTCATGCGGAAGTTAGTGCCGGGAAATGCTTTGACACTGGTCTCTTCCGGACGCCAGAAAAGCATGGCCGAGTCATGCCGCAACGCCGCGCGCTGGAAGACTTCGGGGCTGTCCGTCACCACAATGCCGCCTTCGCCCGCCGTGATGACTTTGTATTGCTGGAGGCTGAAGCAGCCCGCCTCGCCGAAAGAGCCCAGCGGCCTGCCTTTGTACGATCCGCCGCATGCCTGGGCGACGTCTTCGATGAGCAGAAGGTTGTGTTTGCGGGCCAGCGGCACGAGGCGATCCATGTCGCACGGCAACCCTCGCATGTGAACGGGTACGATGGCTTTCGTGCGCGGGGTGATCTTCTTTTCGACGTCCCGGGGGTCCATGGTGAGCGTCTCGTCTATCTCACAAATGACGGGGACCGCCCCACACACTAATACCGCCGCGGCAGTGGCAATGTAGGTATATCCGGGAATGATGACCTCATCACCGTCGCCGATCCCGACTCCCGCGAAACCGCAGACCAGCGCCGCGGTCCCTCCACCGACGGCCAAGGCGTATTCCCGGCCCGTGAGATTCTTGAAATTATTCTCAAGACGCGTACACCACGAGTTCTTGTGATCGAGGAAGCGAAAAACCATCTTGTTGCGCAGAACCGACGTCACGGCCTCTATCTCGGGTTCTCCGATTTCCGCCGGCCCCAGAAAGCCCAACGGGAATGCCTCCTTTGCCACAGGTGTGCCGCCGTCTATCGCCAGTTTTTCTGTCGCTGCCATCCCTTTACATCCTTCTTCAACGGTTGTTTCCACCCCGCCCGTCAGGCGCTCGATGGAAATACCTCCAAACGCGCTCTAATTCATTCCGCGTCCACACGGTCCATCCGGGAAAGACGCGTCGGCTCTATGGTTGAACCGCCGGGGCTCCGGACGGTACAGCAACCCGTGCCCCGGGTATCGGTCTGGATATCGGGACCGCTGCTTCGGGCGCTGCTTCGGGCTCGCCGCCCGGCTCCGCAGGCGCCGCTTCCGGCTCACCGCCGGATTGGTCAGGCATCGCTTCAGGCTCTTCGATGCCTTCCGTCGAATCCTCCGAGGCGCCGGGTTCGGATGGCACTCCGAATTCGTATTGTGCCTCGTTGAATGCTTTCTGCAGTTCAGGGTGTTCCCCAATAAATGTCCCCATTCCAATGAACCCGACCTCGGGATTCTCATTCACGTAATCCCGCACATCCGTGGCGGCTTTTAATTCGCTCTCAGACACTTCGCCATCTTCGAAGGTGGATTGAATCGCGACGAAACACATCAGGATGGCCGGGAACGACGCTTTCTCATTATTTGCCAGGTCCCGCAACTCGTCGAAGAGAGGCTGGTTTTCTTCGGGGATCAGGCCTTTCTGGACGTACTCATCGTATTTCTTGTTCAGTTCGGCAGTAATCTCGCCTTTGCCCTCTTCCATGACCTTGCGTGTGGCAAAATAGGCCAGGCCGCCCATCAATACTATCCCGATGATAGCCGCAACCACGAGGATCCCGCAGCCGATCCCGCACCCCATTAACCATCCGGGAACCCCGCTCTTTTGCCCGGGCCGCATAGTCGGTTCGTATTGTGCCATGAAACGCTCTCCTCCGTTGCTTAGCCGCCACGCCGCGGTGCCCCCACTCTGCCACAGAACCGCCGCCATTATACGAGGAACCCGCCTGGAGACAAAGTCTGACGTCCTTAGGCGCAGACATCACCGTTTGGCTGGGAACGCAGGGCTGCAATGCGTGAATTCAGCTCGATATCTTCCGGATGTTTCGCCTTTTTCAAGCGGCGCGCGGCCCTGCTCCAGGCGTCCTCTCTTCGTCCGGCACGGCGCCGCAGAATACCCCCGAGCCGAAGGCTCGTGCCCCCATTTCGGGCCCGCTATTCTGGTCTGGGGCTTCATTGATAGCGCGCCACCCATGCGGGTCAGCTCTTCTTCGAGGTCTTTACGCCAAAGAGCCCTAACTGTTGCCGGGCCTTGCGACTGCCGCACTTCGGGCATTTGACCCGTTTCTTGTCGTGTTCCGACATGGTCATTTGCAGCGAGAATTGTTTCCTGCACGCATCGCACTGGTATGAGTATGTGGGCATAGCCAGTTCCTCCTGCGAAAGCCCTCAGCCCAGAAACCGCTCCAATGCCCGATATAATAGCATAATGCCCGCCTTTCCGATTGACGCCGGGCACTATTGCCCGGGCGCCTCGCGCGAACGGGAGGCCTGCGACCGCAGCATGGCCGGGATTCCGCCACGCAAACGAATGCGCAGACGCCCTGAACTGAGGCGCCGCCGGTTGCAGGGGCATATTGCGATACGCCCTCCCCGGAGTTCCTCACTGTCCGACTGACAACGACGACCTCATTGATTCCCCTTCCTGCCTCCCGTACCATTTCCCGGTGAAAAGCCCTGCCGCCAGGGAATCTGAACTCGGTATGCACACAAGGAGGAGCCATGGCCGCGACATCCCGGGAACTCGTCCACCAGACGCTGAATTTCGTGAACCCTTCCCGTGCGCCACGCAACCTGTGGACCCTGCCCTGGGCCGAGAAGCGTTTCCCCAAGGCTCTTGAAGACATCCGGCGGGACTTCCCAGACGATTTCGCGGGCGCTCCCGGCCACTATCGCGAAATCGCCAGGACCAACGGCGACCGGTACGGCGTCGGCCGCTATGTCGACGAGTGGGGTTGCGTCTTCGAAAACATTCAGGAAGGCGTGGTCGGGGAAGTTAAGAACCCCCAGATCAAGGATTGGGCGGCGGATGCCGGGAAGGTGCGTTTCCCGCGCGAATGGTTGACCATCGACAGAGACAAGGTTAACCAGTTCTGCGGACAGTCTGACAAGTTTGTCAACGGCGGCTGCTGTCCGCGCCCATTCGAGCAGCTACAGTTCCTGCGCGGCACGGCCAACCTGTACATGGACCTGCTCCATCCGCCTGCGGAGATGAGGGCGTTCGTCGCCAGGATGCATGCGTTCTATTGCGAATTGCTCGAGACATGGGGCGCCACCGATGTAGACGCGCTGAACTTTATGGACGACTGGGGAGGCCAGAACAGCCTGCTGATAGACCCCGCCGTGTGGCGCGCAGTCTTTAAACCACTTTACCGGGATTACGTCCAGCTCGCCCACGGCGCGGGCAAGAAAATATTCATGCACTCCGATGGGCATACTCTTGCGATCTATCCCGATTTGGTCGAGCTGGGCGTAGATGCCATCAACTCGCAGCTCTTCTGCATGGGCGTCGAAAATCTGGCGCCCTTTTCAGCAAAGATCACCTTTTGGGGCGAAATCGATCGGCAGCACCTTCTCCCCCACGCCACGCCCGGGGAGATTGACCGGGCTGTCCATACAGTACACCAAACGCTTTGGCGAAACGGCGGGTGTATCGCACAATGCGAATTCGGCCCCGGAGCAAAGCCCGAAAACGTGCGCCAAGTATTTGCTTCCTGGGACGCCCTCACCTGTCACGCGTAGAACACGAAGATTACGCCGGGTTCGAGCCGGGTATTTCGCGTTCGAGTTCCGACAGTGCCGCGTATTCGAACAGCACCGTCCCCCGACAAATGCTGCGGTTCCTGCAGGAATCCTTCAACCGATTGCGGCTCACACGATACTTCCGGAGAAGAGCCTTGATGACATGAACGGCTTGCTGGGCGCTAATTCTTGAGGCTGTGCAACGGCGCGGGAATACGTCCCCCGTAAGCCACGAACCGGTTGGAATACCCGGCATTGCGCACATCGGCGACCGCCCCTTCGCCGAATAAGCCACCGAATACCGCCCGATCCCCAACCTTCTTTCCGGGTGCGGGGATGATGCGCACGGCGGTTGTCTTGTTGTTGATCACTCCGATCGCCATTTCGTCAGCAATTATGGCGCTGATGGTCTCGGGATCGACATCGCCCGGAACCACCACCATATCGAGGCCCACCGAACACACGCTGGTCATCGCCTCCAGTTTCTCGAGCGTCAACGAGCCTTCGGCTACCGCATTCGACAAGGCTTGATCCTCGCAGACCGGTATGAACGCCCCCGATAAGCCGCCCACGCTGGACGATGCGAAAAGCCCCCCCTTCTTTACCGCATCGTTAAGCAGCGCAATTGCCGCCGTACTGCCCGGAGCGCCGATCTTGACAATACCCATGGTCTGGAGAATCTCGCCAACGCTGTCCCCGACGCGCGACGTCGGCGCGAGGGACAAGTCCACCACGCCGAACTCTACCCCGAGCTTCTTGGCCACCTCCCGTCCCATGAGTTCTCCCACGCGCGTAACGCGAAAACTCGTCCGCTTGATCTCTTCGGCGATATGCCCGAGATCCACGCGCCAGCCGCTCTCGAGAAGCCGTTCCAGCGCCCGCTTGATAACGCCCGGCCCGCTGACTCCGATGTTCGCGACCGTACCGGGCTCCCCCGGTCCGAGAAACGCGCCCGCCATGAACGGGTTGTCCTCGGGAATGTTGGCGAACACGACCAGCTTGGCCGCGCCGAAACCGTCTTTGTCGGCGGTCAATTCCGCGGTGCGTTTGATCTGACGCCCCATGAGCAACACGGCATCCATGTTGATCCCCGACTTGGTGCCCGCAACGTTCACGGAGGAGCAGACCCGCTCCGTATGGCACAGCACCTCCGGGATCGAGTCGATCAGCCGGCGGTCCCCATCGCTGAACCCTTTTTGCACCAGCGCCGTATAGCCGCCGATGATGTCTACGCCGACGCCGCTGGCGGCTTCATCCAACACTCGGGCAAGAGGAATACACACGTGAGCGCCGTGCGCCTCCAACAGCGAACTTATCTTCGAGACCGCCAGACGCTTGTTAACGATGCTTATCCCGTATTTCGCCGACACCTCGTCGCAGCAGGTCACCAGGTTTTCCGCGACGCTATGAATGCGAGACCGGATCTTGCCCACCATGCGGTCCGCATCTCCGTCGGCGCAGCACATCAGGTTGATGCCGAGGGTTACCGCCCGCACGTCCAGGTTTTCGAGCTGAACCATCTCGATCGTCTTGAGAATGTCCTCGGTGGGTATCACAGGTCATCCTCCAGGTCGCGCTCGAGATCCTCGGCAGGGTCATATACGCCCAGCACGAGATAGAGATGCCCTTCACCGTCGAGAATCAGCGTATCCTCGGCGCCGTCCCCGTTCATGTCCTCGCGAACCACCGAAGCCGGTCCCGGCGCCAGTTTAATGTTTTCGGCGATGCTTTGGGGTTTGTCATAGACGCCATCCCCCCGGTTTTCGATAAGGAATATCGAGCCCTTCGTATTCACTACCACAATGTCCTCGCCGGTAAGCGTGTCGGGGTCCGATAAGGCCATGATATGGATGCCGCCCTCGGGGCCCAGCGGGGGCGCGATCTGTTGAGGGCGAGAAGCGAAGACGCCCTTTCCTTCATTCTCAAGGAGCACAATCATCCCTGCCGGTCCCATAATGATCAAATCGTCGTCGCCATCGTAATCGTAATCGGATACTTCAATATCCACGCTTCCCGGCTTATCTTTCCTGAAAGGTCCGGCGATATGCCTCGGCTCGCCGAACCGCCCCCCGAGGTTCTCCAGCACGAAAACCGTGCCGATACCATCGATGAAGACGATTTCCTCATCGTTATCGAAGTCCAAATCAGTGAACACAAAATCGAATAGTCCGGATTTGACGTTTGGAAGCTGCACCATAAGGGAGGCGTTTCCGAAATGGCCGGTGCCGACGTTCTCGATCTTGTACAAAGCGCCTTCCGGAGTCGCCAATACAATGTCTTCATCGTTGTCGAGATCAACGTCCGAAACACGCACCTGAACCAAGCCGCTTTCCTTATTTAACGCATCGGAGATCTTTTGCTTGGGACGGTAGCGCCCGCCGCCCTCCGCGGACACCAGATAGACCTCCCCCATGCTGCTTGAAATCAGGATGTCTTCGTGGTTATCCAGATCAACGTCGGACAGATCGAGCGAAACCGGGCCCGGCACGGCATTCACGGGTCCGGCGATCGACACAGGCTTCGAGAACCCCTTGGTGCGATTGTTCAACATGAGCCGCACATTTCCTAACGCATCCACGAGCAGAATGTCTTCATCGGCATCCTGATCCGTGTCGGTAGTAGCAACCGAGACGTACCGGCACGCGACTTGGCCCGCATCGAGAATCTTCTCGACCACTGTCTCGGTAACGTGTTCATCGTCCAGCAAGGACTCCTCGGACGCCCATCCCGTACCGAATCCAAGTGCCAGGCAACAGAGAACACCTGAGATAACGGTTGTTCGCATCAAAATCACCTCCGAAACTTCAAGGCACTATCCCTGCTCTGGACGCGTATGCACAGACAATGAATTGGTCGCCACGAAGATATCCTGGTGCCGCACCATTAGCGACACGTTCAGCTCTTTGGCGGCGTTTTCAAGTTCATGCCGGACCTCTCCCGGGTCCACAGCCGCCGGAATTGTCACGTGGAAGATAACAATGAACTGTCCTTCCCGCACCTCAAACCAAACGTCGTCGATGTTTATGCCCCTCTGCGAAAAACAGCGGGTCAGCCGCCGCACGATACCGGGCTTGTCTTCGCCCTTCACCGTGACGATAAACGGCTCGCCTTCCAACGGTTTTCCTTCTCTCAACCCATCATGGGGCAGCACGATAGCGCGGTAGTCCCCCGAGCTTTCCACTGCTTCCTTGATTTCTTTGGCGCTCACGCGCCGCGGAAATTCGCCGCAGACGATCATGGTGAACCAGCCCCAAACCACGGTCTGGCTCAGGGCTTCGAGATTGCCGCCAAGCCGGAACAGCGCGTCGCTGACGTTGGCGATAATTCCAACCTGATCGCGCGTCACGACGTTTATGACGTAGCGGGACGTCCCCGTATTCATGGAATGATGCCTGCCTCGCCCTCGAAGGGTTTTATTCGCCAGAACCTACCAAGAACAAGTATGCAAAGACGGCGAGTGCCAATGCAATGCGATAGTAGCCGAAAACCTTGAAATCATGGTGGCGGATGTAGTTCATGAAGAATGCCACAACGCCATATGCCACAACGAACGACACAACGGACCCGATGCCCAGGAGCCCCCACTCCGTCGCGTTGAACGCAGCCCCGTCTTTCGCTATCTCCAACGTGGCCGCCCCAAGCATGGTCGGAATGGCCAGAAAGAACGAGAATTCCGCGGCCGCGGCGCGGCTTGCCCCCAGAACCATGCCGCCAATGATGGTGGCCGCGGACCGCGACGTGCCCGGAATCATGGCCAGGCACTGGAAGAGTCCGACAGCCACAGCCCGCCCATACCCCGCATCGGCAGCCTGCTCAAACACCGGCCGCCGGTCACCTCGCTCAAGCAGGATGAGTACCACCCCGCCGACGAGAAGAGCGATCGCTACAACGGCTGGATTGAACAACTTCTCCTCAATGAAATCGTCGAATAAGAAACCCAGAAACCCCGCGGGAAGGAAAGCGGCCACGATTTTCGTCCATAGCGTCAGAATAGCATTACGCTCTTTTGCCGGCTTGCCGAAAGGCCACAACCGCGGCCAGAAATACACCACCACAGCCAGAATGGCCGGCAGTTGAATAACCACCATGAAGGTGGCCGGAAATCCATCGCTTTGTTTGAACCGCAGAAACTGCTCGACCAGGATTAGATGGCCCGTGCTGCTGATGGGCAAGAACTCCGTGACCGCCTCTACGACGGCCAGGATTACCGATTTGACTACTTCCATACGCTCGACACCAATCCTGTCTTCCGGAAGCCGTGCGCCCAGTCCCTGCCCCGAACACCGCACAAGACCCCTATTGATACGCCCGAAGTATAACCAGCGCAAGCGCGGCACACAACGTATTCAAATAGGGTCACATGGCACTTGGCATTCATGCTGACCCTTTCTATAATAGGAGGTCCAGCAAGCAACAGCAGCAACCACACTCGTGTGGAGGAGGGAGAAGTATGGCCAAGAAAAAAGTGAATGTTGCCATGGTGGGCGCGCAATTCATGGGGAAAGCCCACAGCAACGCGTGGCGCAAGGTCGGGATGTTCTTTGATGCCCCCGTCGAGCCGGTCATGAAAGTCTTATGCGGGAAATTCAAAGAAGAAATCGGAGTCGCGCGAAAGTGGGGATGGGAAGAGGCCTCGCTCGATTGGAAAGAGGTGGTCAACCGTTCCGATATCGACATCATCGACATCTGCACTCCGAATTTCCTGCACCCGAGCATCGCCATCGAAGCCGCTAAGGCAGGCAAGCACATCGTGTGCGAGAAACCGCTCGCCAACACGCTGAAAGAAGCCCAGGACATGCTCAAGGCGGTTGAGAAAGCCGGCGTGAAGCACATGTGCGGGTTCTCGTACCGGTTCGCCCCCGCCGTGCAGACCATCAAGAACATGATCGTCAGGAAAGAGCTGGGCGACATCTACCATTTCCGTGCCGCCTACCAGCAGGACTGGATCGCCGACCCGGATTTCCCCATGGTCTGGCGTTTGAAGAAGAAGCACACGGGCAGCGGCGCACTCGGCGATATCGGCGCCCATATCACCGACCTGTGCCATTTCCTCGTCGGCGATGTGTCGGAGCTCGCGGCCACCATGGAAACGTTTATCAAGAAACGCGTCGTGGCCGACAGCGACGTCGGCGCGTGGGGCGCGAAGGGCAGCAAGAAACAGAAAAGATACGACACGGTGGACGTGGACGATGCGGTCGCGTACGTCGCGCGCATCAAGGGCGCCAATACGATCGCGACCTTCGAGGCAACCCGGTTTGCCCCCGGACGCCGCAACTACAACTCGATCGAGATCTACGGCAGCAAGGGCTCGGTCTTGTGGAACAAAGAAGATATGAACCTGTTCCACTATTACAATTGCAGCGATCCCAAGACGCTTCAGGGCTTCCGGAAGGTGCTCGCGACGGATTCGGGCCATCCCTACACCCACGCATGGTGGCCGCCGGGACATCTCATCGGCTACGAGCACCTGTTCGTCCACGAGATCTACGAATTTCTGTGCGGCCTCAACCGCAAGAAGAATGATTTCCCGACGTTCGCGGACGCCGTCAAATGCCAGAAGGTCCTCGATGCGGTCGAGAGGGCTGCGAAATCCAAGCGATGGGTAACGGTTAAGTAAACGCTGACCCGACTCGGTTACCCAAGGGCGCCGCGGGAACATGTGCCCGGGGCTCCAACGATAAGGCTGACCAAGCCGGGTTGGCTCGAGACAGCGCCAATCCGGCTTGGATTTCCTAATCGTTTTCCGTGTGCTTTCAGCTGTACACGCTTTTTTGCGTGAAATTTCCGGAATGTCCGATTACACTGAACGAACCGCAACTTCAACGGACATTGAGACGGTAGGCGCCAGGCCGGGTGCGCGGCGCATCTTCTCATGTCCACCAGGGTTCAAAAACCAGAGGAGGGAGAACGACCATGAAGTTAGGTTTTCTCACAGCGCTCTACAGCAACATGCCGCTCAAAAAAGTCCTTGAACTCACGCGGCCGCTGGGCCTCGAGGCCATCGAAGTGGGCACCGGCAACTATCCCGGCGATCCCCACGCGCCCCTGCAGGAACTGTTGAAATCCAAGCCCAAGCGCGACGAACTGTTGGCCCTTGTCAAGAGCGAGGGGCTCATCATCAGCGCGCTGAGCTGTCACGGCAACTGCCTCCATCCCGACGAGAACTTCGCTAAGAAGAGCCAGCAGGTGCAGACCGACACCATCAAGCTGGCCGAATTGATGGGCATAAAGACCGTCATCGACTTCTCGGGCTGCCCGGGCTCCGACGAAGGCGCGAAACGGCCTTCCTGGGTTACTTGCCCATGGCCCCCGGAATACCTCGAAGCCCTCGAATGGCAATGGGACAAGAAAGTCATCCCCTATTGGTCCAAACAAGCCAAGTTCGCCAAGGAGCACGGCGTCCAGGTCGCGTTCGAAATGCACCCCGGTTTCGTGGTCTATAACACCGAGACCTTGCTCAAGATCCGGAAGGCCTGCGGCAACAATCTCGGCGCGAACCTCGATCCCAGCCACCTGTTCTGGCAGGGAATGGAGCCCATCGACGTCGTGCGCGCCCTCGGCAAGGCGATCTTCCACGTGCATGCCAAGGATTCGCTGGTCTACCCGCAGAACGCCCGTGTGAACGGCGTGCTCGACACCAAACACTATGGCGACGAAATCAACCGCTCGTGGATCTTCCGCACCTGCGGCTTTGGCCACAGCGTCGAGTGGTGGAAGGATTTCGTGTCCACCCTGCGCATGGTCGGCTACGACCACGTATTGAGCATCGAGCACGAAGATTCGCTCATGTCCAACAACGAAGGCTTGCGCAAGGCCGTCGAGTGCCTGAAACAGGCCATTATCTCCGAGAAAGTTACCGCGATGACCTGGGCCTGAGCCCCCTCCATGCATCGCTTTCGCGGGAGCCCCAACGTGGCGGGCTCCCGCTTTTGTTTTTCCCATGCCCGAAGCGGTGCCGCGATCGCGCCCAATGTGGTAGCATACGCCTCTCGGAAGGAGTGTTATCATGCGGATTTCGGTAATCGGAACGGGATACGTCGGCTTGGTCGTGGGCACCTGTCTCGCCGACACGGGGCATCGCGTGACCTGCGCCGATATCGACGCGGCCCGGATCGAACAGCTCCAGAAGGGGGAGATGCCTATCTACGAGCCCGGTCTCGAAGAACTCCTCACCCGCAATATTGAAGAGGAACGCCTGCGGTTCACCACCACTATCGAGGAGGCCATCGCCGATTGCCTGCTCGTCTTCCTCTGTGTGGGCACGCCGTCTCTCGAAAACGGCGAGCACGATGTTTCCGCCGTGATGGATGCCGCCGAACACATCGCACGGACCATGGACGGCTACCGCATCATTGTGAACAAAAGCACCGGCCCCGTCGGCGCCACGGCCCGCCTTGCCAAGCGCATGAAAGAACTCACCAGCCAGGAGTTCGACGTCGTCGTCAACCCGGAGTTCATGAAAGAAGGCGCCGCGGTAGACGACTTCATGCGGCCCGACCGCATCGTGATTGGATGCGAAGACGTCCGCGTACAGGAAATCATGCGCGAGCTCTATGCCCCCTTCCTGCGGACCGGGAAACCGTTCCTTGTGATGGATCTCGCCAGCGCGGAGATGAGCAAGCTCGCCGTAAACGCCATGATTGCCTCCCGCATCTCCGTCATGAACGAGTTTGCCACCTTCTGCGAGGCATCCGGCGCCGACGTGTCCCACGTGCGCGAGGCCGTCGCAGCCGACGGGCGCATCGGCCCCGCCTACCTGTTCCCAGGATTGGGGTACGGCGGCTCCTGCCTGCCCAAGGACGTCCTCGCCTGCGCCGCCTGGGCCGAAAAACAGGGTCTCGACGCGTTCATGCTGAAAGCGTGCGCGGCAGTAAACGACGGAATGTTGCGCCGTTTTACCGGCCGCGTCCTCTTATTCTACGGCGATGCAATCGCGCAGAAACGCCTCGCCGTGTGGGGCGCAACCTTCAAACCGAGGACCGACGACCTCCGCGGAGCACCCGCGCTCCGGGTCATCGACGCCCTCCTCGGCGCCGGCGCCGCAATCCATGCCTACGACCCCGTCGCAGGCAAGAAACTCGCGGCCCTGTATGGCGACCGTATCCAGGTGGCCAACAAGAGCTACGACGCACTCGCGGAAGTCGACGGCCTCATCATCTGCACCGAATGGAACGAGTTCCGCCGCCCCGATTTTGACCACATGGCCGAACTCATGCGCGGCCGCGTCATCTTCGACGGCCGCAACCTCTATACCCCCTCCATTCTCAAACGCAACGGCTTCCAGTACTTCAGTGTCGGGAGGGTGTAAACCGAGCTGCGGCGCCGGGAAGTAAAACAGGCCGGTAGAAGCGCCAACGGCGCGCTATATACCAGCCCAGCCTGAAGGGCTGGGACACGGCACAACACGGAGGTTGAAGGGCTGAAGGCCCGACACATGCGCGATCCGGCCTCATTTTGAGAATTGAATGCCTCCTGTACCGCGCTCCTTATTCGCCCTTCCATTCACACCCTTTACACCCTTCACACCTGCCATGCGAATCGGCATCAATGACGGCCGGAAAGAGACAAAAATCCACCCATCGTAGGCACTCTCATCCGTTAATAGCCGTCGTTCTTGCGGGGACAGCGCTGTGGCGCGGTCTTTTCCCCAGTCATGCAAGATGCGACGGTTACTCTTCATGGCATTACTATACAAGAACTGAATGGCTCCCAGCCGCGCCAGCCTTTTGCATACTCCCCCGCCGCGTGATAGTATTACGGCTTCCTGGGCACGGTGCGCGTGTCCAAGGTCCAGGAATCCTTAACGTTAGGGGGAGCACAGCATGTCCAAGTATAAGATTGCACTCATGGGTGGCGACGGCACGGGCCCCGAGGTGATGGCGGAAGCAGTGAAAGTCGTTCGAGCGGCCGCCGCGCGCTGCAACATCACCCTGGAAACCACCACCTACGACTTCGGCGGCAACCGCTACCTCGCTACCGGTGAAATTCTTCCGGATTCCGCGTTGGATGAATTCCGCAAACACGACGCGATCCTGCTGGGAGCCATCGGCCATCCGGATGTAAAACCCGGCATTCTTGAAAAAGGCATTCTTCTGCGGACCCGTTTCGAACTCGACCAGTACATTAACCTGCGCCCGGTCAAGCTGTATCCGAATGTCGAAACTCCTATCAAGAACAAGGGTCCCGAGGACATCGATTTCGTGGTCGTGCGCGAGAATTCCGCCGGACTGTACACGGGTTTCGGCGGTGTCCAGAAGAAAAACACGCCGCACGAGGTAGCCGAACAGTGCATGGTCTATACGCGATTCGAAGTGGACCGCTGCCTCAAATTCGCCTTCGACCTCGCACGCAAACGAAACAAGACGAACACGCTCACCCTTTGCGGCAAGACAAACGTGCTCACCTTCGTCTACGACCTGTGGGAACGCGCATTCCACGCCATGGGCGCCGCCGACTACCCCGACATCAAACGCGAGTACGCTCACGTGGATGCCATCACGATGTGGATGGTGAAGAACCCCGAATGGTTCGACGTCATCGTAACCGGAAACATGTTCGGAGACATCATCACGGACCTTGGCGCCATGGTCCAGGGCGGCATGGGAATCGCCGCGGGGGGCAACATCAACCCCGAGGGCGTGTCGATGTTCGAACCCATTGGCGGCAGCGCCCCAAAATACACCGGCCTCAACGTCATCAACCCGCTCGCGTGCATTTTCGCGGGCCACATGATGCTTGACTACCTCGGCGAACAGGAAGCCGCCGATCTAATCGAGAAAGCCTGCATCGGCTTCCTGAAAAGCGGCAAACTGCCCGGCATGTCGGCCAAGGAAATCAAAGAAAGCGGAATGTCAACCACCAAAATCGGTGATGACATCGCAAACCGGGTCGCCACGCTCTGACCCAACGTGGTGGGGCTTTTGTGAACGCCGCTCCTGGAACGCTTTTGCCAGGAGCGGCCCTCTCTTGTGCTCAGGCCGCCGGTTTCACTGGGAGCGCTTCACGTATTGAGACAGGCTCGCATCCGCTGGTGACGGCGGCGCCCGCGGCGTCTTATCCCATCTGCAAGAGCTTTACGATGGCCCGGGCAATGGCGTCACGACGCGCTTCGAGCGGCGCCGGATCCTTGGTGAACTCGGTCAGGCTTTTCGAAATATTGTCGGGGATCTCAAGCAGTCCTTCGTAGACGCTCCGCTCAGTGACCGGAATCTGCTCGCGACGCGAAGCGAACAACTTCGCGAGGATGACGAAATACTCGTAGTCCTCGACCCCGTCGCGCAGCATCTCCCAACGAATACTGTCCACGGGCCCCTCGAGCACCGGCTCCGGCGGGTTGCCGCCTGCCGCCGCCTCGGGCGGGTAGATGAACCGCCCGTCACCGTTGCCCCAGGGATGCCTCGTGCCGGCCGGCGTACTGTACCCCGACACCCAGCCCATCGGATCCTCGTACGGATTCTGGAGGCTGTCCGGATACGCCACGTCGCTCGTCCAGTAGTTGCTCTGCCACACAAGGATGCCCTGGACCTTGTTCTCCCACGTCTGCCACAGCCATACCCGAAGCTCAGTCGCGGGATGATCGATAAACAGGGTCGCATACGGCGCCTTCGGTCCGGTGCAGACATACCACCAGAACATATCGCCGGATGCGCGCCGTTCTTCCGCGACATCGTAGTTATACGCAGGCGTCAGCGGACACCAGATGTTGGGTCCGCCGATCAGTTCGGGCTCGACCTGCTCGGTCAGCATGCGGTTGATGTCCGGCGCGTTCTCCTTGAGCTTCCGAAAACCGTTCATCACGAATTCGTAGTCCTTCGGATCCGGTTCGTCGAACCAGTAAACATAGGATTCGCCGAGCCAGCCCTTTTCGCGCAGATGTTCCTGAAGCCCCTGGAGATATGCCCGGAAGACGTGCTGGTACTGGGGCGTATCCTCGGCGTACCCGAGAAGCGAGGGCTCGCTGCGCGAATGGAAGGTGCCGCCGCCCAGCCCCATCACCGGAAGTTGAAACGAGTTAAAACCGAGTTCGTCAATGGCGTGCGCCATGGCGGCGTCCCAGCCCGCCCAATCGAAGACGGGCTGGATTTGGTCCGGCGCCGTTTCATCAAGGTCCCCGCCTTCGGCAAGTGCCTGCCCTGTGCCCGCATCCTCAATGACGATATCGTCGTACCACATCGACCCGGTCGTGTCGCCGGCATCGGCCCACGTTGTCGGATATGCCGCGAAAGCAACGGTTCGAGCGCCTTCTGGAAACTCCGTGATCACGCGCTCAAATTCCTGCCACGTGCCGTCCCCGCCAATGACGATGTCCCGGTTCCTGCCGGACATCCACGCGCCGCCCGCGTCAAAATGCCGTAACGATACCAGGAATTGCTGGCCCGGCTGGTTCGTCTTGTACCAGAAGCGCAGGCGCAAGCCTTTTTCGGGTATCGCCATCGGGTCCGCATAGCTCATCGATACGTTCAGGTTCGCGTGGGGATCGTCCAGATAGCGAGAGGCGTTCCCGGCATGTTTCGTCTCGGTATCGGGACTCCCCCCCTGCCACTTCGGCAAACCGGCCCAACTCACGCCGATATCGTCCATCGGCGTGGGGTCATAGGGGCTGATGCGGTGCTCGCTGAAATTGGCCAGATACTTGTCCATCACCGCACGCTGCTGCTCAGGCTGTGTCAGCTTCTGATAGTTGAACACAAGGCCGGGGGAGAAGCCGAACGCCGAGACGCAAGTCATGCGCTCCGGAAGCGCAAAATCGTACACCTCGACGTGCAGCGGCGTCTCTGTATCCAAACCATCCGCCTGTATTCGAAGCGTGCCGCGATAGACGCCCGCTGGAATGCTTTCAGGGGTCTTCACCCGGACCCACATAGGCTGGTTCTCGCCCGCCGCCACCTCTATGGGGCCCCGCAAAGGCGGCAAGGGATCGGGCCACGGCGCGGCCACGCCCGTCTCGTCAGTCGGGGTCTGGACATCGACGTAGCGCACACGAAGCACCTCGACGGCCGATGCCGGAAGCTTGGCGCCTCCCGGCCCCTCGAGCTCGCTGGGCGTCACCGTCAGCCCCTTTACCGTTTGTTGAGGGGAGATTACCAGCTGAACAGCCTCGGTTTCGTTCCGCGCAAGGCGCACTTCCACCGCCTCGGCCTGCCTCGAAGGCGCCGGGCGAGTCCTGGCGATCCTCCAACCCGAAGAGGCGCGCCACAGCGTCACAGTGTCCGTCGAACCAGGCACGCGCTCCCCGTACCCCGTCTCGAACAAATGCGGGACGTAGAGGTCTGCGCGAAATGCAAACGCCACCCCGGGTCCGAGCGAGCATTCGAGCACAAACGCCCCCGAACCGGGAAGCTCATAAGGGATTTCGAGCGTGCTGGCCCCCGCCGGAATCTGCACTGCCGGACTGTCCAGAATGACCTTCCCGCCTTCGCCGATAACCGTAACCGAGGGCCTGGCGGCGACAGGGCCGCCCCTGCCGTTCTCGATCCTCAGACGAATGGTATTGTCTCCCCCGGGCATGGCGTCCCCGATGCTCTCGATAGCTGCCTTGACCTTCGCATCGGCCGCCGTAACAGCTACGAACGTGGTCTCGCCCCGTAACGTGACCGGCGCCCCGTCAAGCGTGGCCCGGCAGGTGTACGTGTTCAAGGTGAACGAACAGGGCCCCGAATTCCCGCCCGCCGCGTCTTGGACCATCCCCCGCAGACGGACATAGATTTCCCCGGCCGGAAACAAGGCATCCGGAATCGGAAACGTTGCGGCGCCGTCGGCGAAAGCCTCTCCGAACTGGTGCCAGGCCTGTCCATCCCGCGAGGCTTCGGCCACCAGCCGCCCCCCCGCATAGTACGAAATAGAGACTTCAATCCCGGCTTTGGTCTGGTTCCGGCCCGCGACATGGTGCCGATAAACGAGTTCGCTGCCCGAGCCAAAACTCCAGCGATTGGTGTTGAAATGGCACTGATGGCGAATGAGCGGACGCGACTGATTGCGCGAAACGGAGTAGTGCGGCGCGGCAAACTCGTAAACGTTGCCATCGATGCGCTCCCCTTCGCCCAGGCAAATCCCGTCCTTCTCCGCATAGAGCGGTTGTGCGGCGGAGACGGACACGTTGTCGAACGCCATGGCCCCGCCCACCTGCCATTGGCCAAACCGGAGCCATCCCGCACCGGGTTCCATCGTCGCGGGCGTAAAGAAAACCGAGCTATACGACGCCCAGTCCTCTGTCAGCGAGCCAAGGTCACGGTTGCAGAAATGCGGGCCGCTGATGGCCGTCCCAGTGTCTCCGCCCCAGCTTCGCGCATCAAACGTGACGACATAAACGGAGGACGGCTCGAGAGAAAGCGGCGCTGACTGCCAATAGTTGGTGTCGTTGCCCGTTCCCGTAACCTGTATCGCGCGAGAACCCTCGGACGCTTCGCCTTCCAGCCACGTGCCCGAGCCTCCCGAGAGCGCCCAACCCTCGGGCCCGTCCTGTCCCTGCTCGAAGGAAGCATTGGGTACCTCGATGACTTGGGCAAAACACACCGTGGACACAGCTATGGCCATTGTCAACACGGTCGAACGGATCATTCCACACGGCTTTCTCATCAACACACCCTCCGCGATGATGGAATTCGGTTTAACCTGGCGCACAGTGCATTCTATCAAGCAAGCCAATGGATTTCCTCATGCATCAGTGGACACGGAATCTATTCAGCAATCCCCAGACCGCTCTTGCGGGCCCGGCACCCTCGCCGGTCAGCCCCAGGCCACGTTATCTCTTGGCTCACTCTTCTGTCTGCTTGGCCAACCCTCCCCTTCTCACTCTTCACACATTCACACCCTTCAAACCCCGCCCCCCCTTCCCATCGCCGCTTGCTTGCTCCACACGCAGCAGCTACCATTGTTCCCAACGAACAGGAGGAGACAAGCGATGTTTGCTGCGTTTTTGACCTTAGGCGCTTTCTGTACATCAGGCGCGGCCGAGACGCCGCAGACCGCCGAGGCGGGGCAATCCATGCACGATGCGTACACCATTGCGGCGTACTACTTTCCGAACTACCATCCCGATGCGCGGAACGCGAAACAGCACGGCGAGGGATGGACCGAGTGGGAATTGGTGAAACAGGCCAAACCGCGATTCAACGGTCATCACCAGCCAAACATCCCGCTCTGGGGATACACGGACGAGTCAAATCCCGCGGATATGGCCCGGAAAATCGCAGCTGCCGCTGATCACGGCATTGACGCCTTCATTTTCGACTGGTATTGGTTCGATGACGGCCCCTTCCTGCAGCGGGGTCTCGAGGACGGCTTCATGAAAGCCCCGAACCGCGAGCGCCTCAAGTTCGCCCTGATGTGGGCCAACCACAACTGGCTCGACATTCACCCCGCACGGCTCGAAAAGCAAAGTGAACTGCTCTACCCGGGAACGGTTACCCCCGAGACCTTCGACAAGATGACGGACTACATCATCGAGACCTACTTCAAACATCCCAGCCACTGGCTCATCAACGGCCAACCGTACTTTTCGGTCTACGAATTGCACACCCTCATCCAGAGTTTTGGAACGCTTGACGCCACACGAGAGGCACTCGAACGGTTTCGGGAAAAGACCAAGGCGGCGGGGTTCCCCGGCCTGCACCTGAACGCCGTGACCTTCGGCGTACGCATCCTGCCCGGCGAAACGGCGGTTTCCGAACCCGAAGAGCTGGTTTCCCTTTTGGGCTTCAACAGCGTCACCTCGTACGTCTGGATCCACCACGTCGCCTTGCCCGAGTTTCCGCAGACGCCCTATGATTATGTGCGCGACAAATACATTGACCACTGGAAACAGGCCGCGCCCAGATACAACGTGCCCTATTTCCCCAATGTGACAATGGGATGGGATTCTTCGCCCCGCTGTCATTCCGACGACGCATTCAAGAATACCGGGTATCCCTTCATGGCAACGATCTCGAACAACACGCCCGAAGCCTTCGAGGGCGGCCTGCGCGCCGTGAAGGCGCTCGCGGATACCTTGCCCCCGGGCCCGCGCATCATCACCGTCAACTGCTGGAACGAGTGGACGGAAGGCAGCTACCTCGAACCCGATACCCGCAACGGCCTGGCCTACCTCGAAGCAGTTCAACGGGTCTTCGTAAACGAAAAACAGGCGCGGCCCTGAGCTACCGGGTTTGTCCCGAAGGCGGTACTTTTATGCCGGGTCCCGGCTTCGGATAATCTCTCACGTGGATGGGAATAGCTATCCGCTCCATGCCCGGGATATCGGTCAGAATAACCACCTCTTTACCTTCAAGCGCCCGGTCGACAGGCACATTGCTGAGCTTCACAAGAAGCCGGTTGCCAGGACGCGGGATGATTTCCGCCTGGATGCTCTGCACGGGCGTCTCCACGCCTTTCACGGCAAACTCACGCACGCTCCCTGGCATCACGTTCAAGAAGATCGCCGCCGGTTCCTGCTGGCCGGTTCCCTTGTCGTAGACAACCACTTCCTGGGGAACGACCTCAACTTTGTCGACAACACGCAGCGCTACCGGGATGTCAAATTGCGGATACTCCTGATTGTCCGTAGTTACATGGATTGTCACCGGGTGGGGACCCTTGGGCAGAGGCGGTTTGGTCCGCGCAAGAAGCGTATGCTTCATTCCATCCTCCGATGTTTCCAGGCTGACCTCGACATATTGGCTGTCAGAGCGGACGTCCGTAATCTTGAACTTTGCGGACTCCGCGAGCGATTGGATAGTCACGGTACCCTCGGCCGGAGCATCCATCCCTGAATAGCCCAGATTCAGGGTGCTGGGAGCTACTCGAACGCGCTCGATCGCCTTTCCCTGCATGGTAAGGCGCGTCTTGGTTTGAGAACCGCCAGTTGATGAAAGCACGTAGACCTGCTTCTGGAACGTCCCCTTGCGTCCTTTGAGCGTGACTTCCACCTCGAGCGGGCAGGTCTCGGCGGGGGCCAGGGTCTTTGCGTCCAGTTTGGCAGCGGTGCATCCGCAGGTAGTCATTACGCGGTCAATGGTGATCGGGGTGTTCCCCGAATTGCGCAACTGGAAGGTATGCTTCACCTTAGCAAGGTTGTCGCGCTCTCCGAAGTCGTACACGGGCTGGTCGCAAACAAGAGGCCCCACAGGCTCTTCTTGGTCCGTCAGCTCCGTTTGAGCTGTTGCAGGTGCTTGGGGCGCAGGCTGTTCCACGGCGCCGCCAGCGACACAAAAGACGGCCGAAAAGAGCAGGCACATCGTGACAAAACCTGAGAGCTTGCATATCGGACGAAAATCGTGTTTCATTGAGAAACCTCCGCTGCTCCGGATGGGGCTGTTTTTTGAGTAATAATACCCGTGCGAGGGTAGATTCGTCATCAGAAAGTGAATCTGGGCATCGACAAAGGTATATTCTTATAATCCAGGCGCATGCGAAATGTCCACCAAATAAGGGAAGTCTCGACCCTCTCCTTCAACGAACGCGTCCTGCAGGAGGCCGAGGACCGGCGCAATCCCCCTATGGAGCGGCTGAAGTTTCTTGGCATCTTCTCCTCGAACATGGATGAGTTCTTCAAGGTGCGCGTTGCCAGCGTGCAACGGCGTATCGAACTGGGACACAGCGGGATGCAGGACGTTCTCGAGGTGCTCGCCCACAAAGCGCGAGAGCTGGACGAGCGCTTCCGCGCCGCGTATGCAGACATCACCTCGACCCTGGCCGTCGAGGGTATCAAGATCTTCAATGAACAAGACATAGAGCACTCCGCAAAGGAATTAGGGCCCTGGCTGAATGACTACTTTCGCGAGAACGTGTTGCCAAGCCTCGTGCCGATCATCATTCGCAAGGAACTGCCGTTCCCTCAGCTGATAGACGGCGCCCTCTATTTCGGAGTCAAGATGTGGGGCGAACCCATACGCTACGCCATACTTGAAATACCGGCCGAGCTGCCCCGCTTCGTCGAGCTCCCCAACGGCGCAATCATGTATGTAGACGACCTCATCCGGCATTCGCTGAGCGACATCTTCTACATTTTCGATTATGAACGCATCGGCGCCTACGAGTTCAAAATCTCGCGCGATGCCCAACTGGATATGGATAACGACTTCTCCGAAGGTCATGTGCGCAAAATGGAGCGCGTACTGAAGCAGCGTAAGGGCGGGCGGCCCACGCGCCTGGTGCACGATGCAACAATGCCGATGGGATTGCTGCAGCTCTTACGCGAAAAACTCAAGATTACCAAGTACGACACGCTCATCGCAGGCGCCAGATATCACAACATGAAAGACCTCATGGGGTTTCCAAACCGGCGCGCGGATTTGTCCTTCGAGGAAATGGAGCCCGCGCCGCACCCTGTCCTCGACCGCGGCCGGCGCTCCATGGTGGACGTAATCCAGGAGCAGGACCTGTTGCTCACATATCCCTATCA
The DNA here is from genome assembly GCA_035416745.1 of Candidatus Hydrogenedentota bacterium. Lineage (NCBI taxonomy): Bacteria > Pseudomonadati > Candidatus Hydrogenedentota > Candidatus Hydrogenedentota bacterium. Next base: position 36,068 of record DAOLNV010000009.1, read on the forward strand.
GTCGTTCGACAACGTGATTCGATTGTTGCGTGAGGCCGCTATCGACCCCGACGTCGAAGAAATCAAGATGACCCTCTATCGCGTGGCGCGCCAGTCTCAGGTCGTCAACGCACTGATCAACGCCGCGCGCAACGGCAAGAAAGTCTTTGCTTCCATAGAGTTGCAGGCCCGTTTCGACGAGAAGAACAACATCAGGATTTCGGAGGTTTTAACGGAAGCGGGGGCGACCGTGGTATATGGCGTTCCGCCGATGAAGGTGCACTGCAAGCTGCTGCTGATCAAACGAAAGAAAGATTGGCTCGCCGGACTGTCCACCGGCAACTTTCATGAAGCGACCGGGAAGCTGTACGTCGACAGCACCTTGCTCACGTCGGACAAGAGTCTGGCCGAAGAAGCCGAAAGGGTGTTCGACTATCTCGACAACGCATCCAAGATGCGCGCGGTTACAGCACCCAGGTTCAAGCACCTGCTGGTGTCGCCCTTCAATGCCAGGAAAGCCATCTTGAAACTGATTAACCGGGAATTGAAAAAGGGGGAACACGGCTACATCTTACTGAAAGTCAACCATTTAACAGATGACAAGATCATCGGAAAACTGCGCGAAGCCGCGGATGCCGGTGTCAAGATGGACCTTGTCGTACGTACAACGTATGCGATGCTTCCTCATCCGAATATTCGTGCGATATCGATCCTCGACCGTTTCTTGGAGCATCAGCGTATTTACATATTCGGCAGGGGCGAAGACCTGACCGTTTACATGAGTTCGGCCGATTTGATGGAGCGCAATCTCGATTGGCGCGTCGAGGTGGCATTTCCCCTCTACGACGCGCGTCTGCAGCAGGAGGCGCTGCGTATCTGCGAAATCCAAGTCAACGATTCTTTCAAAGCGCGCATCCTCGATGAGATCCAGTCCAACCAGTATGTAAGCAACGGGAATGACGGCCTGCGCGCGCAGTACGAAACGCATGCTTACTACCGGCGCTTAGGCGTCGAGACGCCCCGGTTAACCGCGGCGGAAGGCATTTGAAACGGACAACGAAAGGCTGTGCCGTCACAACGTCTTGCGTACGTTTGCGGACGGCGGCTTCTTGTATTGCGCCTCGCATTTCGTTCAGGATTGTCGTTCACTCGACGAACTGACGTTCGCATATGATGCGGTGTGCCGTCCGGTTCGAGAACCGTACGGGGCCCGCTGGTAACTGGGTGATGCGGCTGCACAGCCGGCGGAACCCGTGGCTCTGGACTCTTCAGGAGGGTGTACGTCATGATCTTGGCCATTCTAAGCGCTGTGTTGCTGCACGCCGTCGAGCTTCCCGCGGGTAGCGCGCCCGAGCCGGTGGTGTTCGACCATTTCCCGAGCAGGCTTCACGCCTGCGTATGGCGCAACTGGACGCTTGTGCCGATGGAAACGCTTGCGAAGGCAACCGGTGCGGAAACCGCGGAACTCCTCGATATGGGCAGGGCAATGGGTCTCGAGGGGCCGCCGGAAATCACGTACGATCAGCAGCGCCGGTCCTATATCACGGTGATCCGCCGGAACTGGCATCTTATGCCCTACGAGCAACTGCTCGAGCTGCTCGGGTGGACCAGTGAGGAAATGGCGTATACCCTGCGCGAAGACGATTTCCTTTTCATCAAACTCGGCAGTCTGAAACCCAAATGCGAACCGGTCCGGTATGAAGAGCGCACGCCGCAGGTTCGCGAGGCCGAAGCCCGCATCGCCGGGTGGGTAAAAGAGGCATTCCCGGAAGGTGCCGGCATCCCGGAAGAACCGTTGTTCGCATTCGTGGAACGCCTCTCCCAAATGCCCCAAAAACGGCGTGAGACGCCCCGCGAGAGCCAGTTCAACCCGCGCTACGGACCGTCCTATTTCGCCCTTTACGGCGACCCCCTGTTGGAGGACGACCCGGAGAAAGGCTCCTTCCCGAACGGTTACCTCGCACGTCTGGCGGATTCCGGAGTGAACGGCGTCTGGATGCAGGCCGTGCTATACAAGCTGACGCCCTTTCCCTGGGATGAATCGTTGAGTGAACACTATGAGAGGCGCCTCGAGAACTTGAGGGCACTGGTAGCCCGCGCAAAAACGCAGGGTATCGGCATCTATCTCTATCTGAACGAACCCCGAGCCATGCCCGTGGCGTTTTTCGAAGAACATCCGGATATGAAAGGCGTGGTCGAGGGGGACTACGCGGCCATGTGCACGAGCGCCGGCGAAGTCCGCGACTACATCCGGGGGGCGGTGGAACGCATCGCCCGCGAGGTGCCCGATCTGGGCGGATTCTTCACCATCTCGGCGTCCGAGAATCTCACGAATTGTTGGTCTCACCACCAAGGGCAGAATTGCCCCCGTTGCGGCAAGCGCGCGCCGGAAGAGGTGATCGCGGAATTGCATGCGACCATCCGTGAAGGCATCCAGCGCAGCGGGTCTAACATCCAGCTCATCGCATGGGATTGGGGCTGGCAAGACCCGTGGGTCGAGGGTATCGTGCAACGGCTTCCTCAGGACGTCGCGCTCATGAGCGTGAGCGAATGGAGCATACCAGTGAAGCGCGGGGGCGTCGATAGTATCGTGGCCGAGTATTCGATTTCGACGATCGGGCCCGGACCGCGGGCCACCCGCCACTGGGGATTCGCGAAAGCGCACGGCCTGAAAACCCTGGCAAAAATCCAGACCAACAACACGTGGGAGTTGTCGCCGGTGCCGTACATTCCAGCGGTGGCGAACGTCGCACAGCACGGCGCCAACCTGCGGGAAACCGGCGTGGACGGCCTGATGCTCAGCTGGACACTCGGAGGATTCCCCTCGCCGAACCTCGAGGTAATCGCCGAATTGGGCGCTGACCGTAACCTGAGCGTGGACGGCGCGCTGCTGAAAGTGGCGCGCAATCGGGCGGGCGAGGTCCTCGCCCCCACGCTGGTCGAGGCATGGAAGGCCTTCAGCGTTGCGTTCGGCGAATATCCATACAACGGCGGTCTGGTATACAGCGCACCCGTGCAGATGGGCCCGGCGAATCTGCTCTTCGCCCAGCCTACCGGCTACGCGGCCACCATGGTGGGGATTCCCTACGACGACTTGCAGCGCTGGCGCGCGGTGTTTCCGGCCGACGTGTTCGCGCACCAGTTTGAAAAGATGGCCCAAGGCTTCCAAGAAGCGATCGGCAAGGTGCGCACAACGCTTCAGAGCGCGGAAGTCTCCGCCGAAGAGCGGGCCACGGTCGAGGAGGAGATGCGCGTGGCTGAAGTCTGCGCCATCCACTTCCAAAGCGTCGCCAACCAAGCTCGTTTCGTCATGCAACGGGACGCGCTCAACAACGACCCCGCCGCGGATGCGGCGCACCAGTACGTCGCGGCCTTGAACAGCCTTCTGGATAGCGAGATCGCCCTTGCCCAGAGAATGTATGCGCTCCAATCGCAGGATTCGCGGTTCGGCTTTGAAGCGTCGAATCACTACTTCTATGTGCCGACGGATCTGGTGGAAAAGGTCATCAATTGCCGCAGTCTGCGGGAGGGGTGGCTCGCGAAGAAGCAGTAGGCCAGGTGAGATAGCAGAAACTTTCCGGAGAGCGCCTATGCGGCTGGCAGCGCTGAAAGTATTGTCGGAAAACGAGATCAGGGCGATTCATGACGCGACCCTCGACATTCTCGAGAATTGCGGCGTCGAGGTGAATAGCGCACGCATGCTCGACACGCTGGCGAAGCACGGCGCCGAGGTCGACGAATCGCGGCGCGTGGCATGCCTTCCCCGCGCAATGGTCGAGGAGGCCGTAGACCAGGCGCCGGAGCGAATCGAGGTATTCGACCGAGAGGGCCGCCCGGCGTTCGTGCTGGGCGAGGGGCCTCCGAAAATCGCCGCCGGTCACAACGCTGTGTTCTGGGTGGATTCAGAAACGGGCGTCACACGGCCCTCGACGGTTGCCGATGTCGAACAATTTGCCCGGCTCTGCGAAGAACTTCCCGCCATCGACATGCTCGGAATCCCCGTGATGCCGCAAGATGCTCCGAGCCCCGAACATACTCTGCTGTACGGCGTGAAGGCGTGCATCGAGAACAGCAAGAAGCCCATCTTCTTCTCGACCGACCGCCCCAGCATCAACGGCGGCGTCATCGAGCTGCTGCGAAACGCGTTCAACGGCGACCTGCGGCGAAAGGCATACGGCATCAGCCAGCTGTCGCCCACAAGCCCGCTGTTCTGGGAAGAAAACGTTCTCGAAGCCCTCGCCCAGACCGTGCTGGCGAATGTGCCCCTCGCCATCCTGCCCGAACCCAATGCAGGAGTCTCCGCACCTTATACGCTGGCGGGACTACTGACCATGAACAACGCCGAATGCCTGTCTGGAGTGGTCATGACCCAGCTTCTGAAACCCGGCGCGCCCATACTCTACGCCAATTCGTGGACCACAACGGACATGCGCAAAGGCTATGCGCTCGTGGGGTCCTGCGAAACGACCATCTGCAAAATCGCCGGCACCCAATTGGGCAAATACTACGGGCTGCCAACGCATACCACGGCGCCCAACTCAGACAACCACGCCCACGACGAGCAGAGTGCGTGGGAAAAGGCGCTGGGCCTGTTTTGCGCCGCGGGCGCCGGCAACGACCTGCTCGTGAACTGCGGCATGTTCGCGACCGGAATGACCTGCAGCCACGAACAGCTGATCATGGACGAAGAGATGGCTGCCATCAGCCAGCGGCTCGTGCAAGGGATCGAAGTTTCGGAAGACACGATTGCGGCCCAAGTCATTAAGGAAGTAGGCCCTCACGGCCCCAGTTATCTGACAGCCTTGCACACCCTCGAACATCTTCACGGCGATGAATACGTCGAGCCGCGGGTGTCCGTGCGAGGCCCGAAGGCATTGTGGGACGCCGCCGGCGCTAAAGATACGTATCAGTTGGCCCGGGAAAAGGCGGCCCAATACGCTCAACGTCCGCCATCCGTGCCCCTGGACGAAACGAGGCAGCGCGCACTGGCCGATATCCTGGCTGGATTCGAGTCTGGCAAGCCATGATGGCCATGTTCCTGGAAATTGCCTGACTCAATATCACGGGAGTCACATTGGATGTACGCCAATGCCATAGACATCGCCGCATTTGCCCTCCCCAACACGCCGCCGAATGAAATCTGGTTCGAAGAACCGCAGAACATCGGGTCCATCGAGATTGAGTTCGCCACGCGCAGCCCGCAGGTCGCCGCCATTTCCTATTGGCGAAAGACGTGGCCAGACGTCAACCCCGAACGGATAGTTGACGATTCGGACCCCGCTGCCGCCGGATGGCTTCCTCAGGACGATTGGTTCAACGGTTTCTGGCAATCGGCCTCGATAGGGCTCCAGCGGGAGGGCCATCGCAGGCTGATAGTCACGTTCCATCCCCTTCAAACCGAGTTTCCAGGATGCAAAACAGACGGCGTGTGCTACCGCCGCACTCTGGGTCTGCGTATCGAAATACCTGACGACAGCGTGATCGAGCACGTGGCCGTGTTCACGATGCAAGAAGCCCAACCTCTCCGGCTTCGTGTAACGCTTGATGCCGGGCGCCCTACGCCCTCCCGGTCCGTTCGGCTCGAGGGATACTTTGCGGTGGTCGGCGCGGTACAGACCGGTCTTGGCCTCCAGCGCATGGACGACCGCCTGGAGACTACAGGAAAAGGCGAGCGCAGTTTTACCGCGGCGCTCCGGTACCCCGCGTATACCCTTGGCGCCTCGTGCCCCTTGCTGACGCTTATCCTTGAAAACAACCGTTTCACCATCTCATTGCAGGACCTGGAATGGGAGCCCGTCTGGTGCGAGCACCTGGGCATCTTGATCGTGGCCCTCGACGAAATGGACCCTGACGGGAGCACGCTCGAATCGTACCAGGCGCGGCATTGCCGCGAGTCCACGCTTGCGAATCGCGTCAAGGCGCATAAAGAGCAATCCCTCGCGGGAGCGATGAACGGCCAGCCTCGCCCGCACAGCGGCAATTATGCCATCGGTTGCACGCATGCGCGCCAGAACTTCCGCATCGAACCCAACGGCGACATCGTGTTGTGCTCGCCGGCCGTGACGCGCGTCCCGGGGCGCGACACGCCGCGCGCCAAACACAAAAATGCCGCGCGGTTCTTTTTCGGCCTCGAGAGGTGGTCGCATACAGCGCGATATCCGGACCCCGACCCCGTTCTCGCATACAACATCGAGGTCCGCAAAGGCGGCATGACCCTTTCGCAGAAGAGCATCGCTATACCCCTGAAAGGCTCGATCCAGAACGAAGCGTGGGCCAGCGACGACCCCATGGTGGCGTTGCTTCGGTTTCGCTTCGAAAACAGGGGAGAGACGCCGTTGACGGCCAGGCTCCCCATTCGCTATTCCGACGATTCGTTCCGTACGGAGAACCGGTACCGAAGCGGCGGCTCCGAATCAGCAGACGATCTTGTGCCTCGCAGTCCCTTGAACGTGCTCATCCTGGATGGAAAACGGGTCTACAGCCACTGGGAAGGCGTCCCTGCGTTCAGATGCCTCTTGGACACATCGATGACTGCCGCGGCTGGCGGCGAAACCGTCGAACTGTCGCAGGAACTGGCCCCGGGCGAGTCGTGCGTGGCCGTGGTGAAGGTCCCCTACGTTGCATTAGACACCGAGGAGGAATTGGCTGCTCTGGAGTCCGTGGCGTTCGAGCAGAGCTACGCGGATGTGCGTGCGTACTGGGCCCGCAAGGCCGGCCAAGGCGCAACGGTGCGCACCCCTGAGCCCCAGCTGGAATCGCTTCACCGGTCCCACCCCTGCCATGTATACATCACCGATTTCGAGATGCCCGGCGGCAGCGGTCTCGTAAACACGTCGGTAGGAACCGCAACGTACGGCAACTTCACCAACGAATCCTGCATGATCGTGCACGACCTCGACCAGCGCGGCCTGCACGACGAGGCCCGCCGCAGGCTGATGCTCTGGGTAGAATACCAGGGAACAGCCGAACAGCCGGGCAACTTCACCGATTATCAGGGCATGTTCTACGGCGCGGGAGGGTTCGAGTCGGGCGCCTATAACCAGCACCACGGCTGGGTGCTGTGGTGCCTCGCCGAACATTTCTTCCTCACCCGCGATGCCGAGTGGTACCGAAGCGTGGCGGATGCCGCGGTCGCGGGAGCGGATTGGGTGTTCCGGCAACGCAAGAACACCATGAAACCCCTCCCTCATTCGCGCGGTTGGGAACACGGATTCCTCCCCGCGGGAAGTCTCGAGGACGTCGAGGATTTCCACTACTGGCTCTCGACGAATGCGCTCACCTGGCGTGGAGTGGAGTGGACCGCGCGCGCATTGGAACGCATCGGGCACCCCGAGGCATACCGGGTACGCAACGAAGCCGGCGCCTACAAGAGCGACCTCATCGAAGGTTTCGAAACCATGCGCCAATACGCGCCTCTGGTACGCCTGCGCGACGGCCGCTGGATCCCCCACTATCCCAGCCGGTTGTACCGCCGTGGACGCGACTTCGGCTGGATCAGGGAGACGCTCGAGGGCTCGATATACCTTTTGCTCTCCGGCCTCTATCCCTCCGGCGGGACAGAGGCGGATTGGATACTTGACGACTACCAGGACAACCGGTACCCGGAACCGCCCTGCGGCTATCTCATTCCCCATTTCGAACAAACCTGGTTTGACCGGGCGGGATTCTCGATCCAGCCGAACCTCCTGGCGGGCCTGATGCCTTACCTCGAGCGCGACGAGCCCGAGGTCTACCTCTGGATGTTCTATAACGCGTGGGCGGCCTGCCATCGCGAAGAACTCAACGCCATGGTCGAGCACCCTCTCCCCTTCCTGGGCTTCTCGAACGCCGCGAACTTCAAAACCAGCGACCAGGCCAATGCGATGACGTGGCTGCGCTACATGTTCGTGTACGGCGCGCACAATCTGCTTCATCTCGGCCGGGCGATCCCGAGGGCGTGGTTTGCCCAGCCCGAACCGTTTGAAGCGCGCGGTGTGGCCACCTATTTCGGCACGGTGGGAGTCCGGTTCACGCCGTCAGCAGAACGAGACGTGCTGGCTGCAACGGCTTTCCTCGATCTCGACGAGTCCCCCGCCCGGCTCCTGCTCCGATTCCGGCATCCCGGGAAGAAACCTATTGCAGAGGTGCTGGTCGACGGCGCGCTGCATCCGGCGTTCAACGCGGAAAGCGGCGATATCGACCTGACAGGCAAATCCGGCGTCGTCGAGGTTGAAGCCCGTTACGGCAAATGACCACGCCCCCTGCCCTCGTCACGCGTAATGGCGAATGGTCGCGCGGAGAGCGTCCAATTCCCGGTGGACCTTGTCGAGGGTCTGCATCCCTGTCTTGAACAGGCACAGGCGCTTCCTGTACTCCTCGACATTTGGGCAATCGCCTTCCCGGTAGGCTTTCACGCTGCCTTTGTACCGGGGATCGAAATTAGGCGCCCGGTCCCGGGCTCCGTAGAAATTCAGGTTTTGAAACACGGGCTCGAGGTGCACGGGCGTCCACAACCCGTAGAGGCCGTCCCCGCCCTTTTCGATATAGGTCTTGCGGAAATGGCGCCAGTCCACCCCCAGCTTCTTCTCGTCCAGTTTGCACGTGTAACACCAATAGGAGTGCACGCAGTCCGCGGGCGCATACGGAGGCACGAGCCACTCGCATTTTTCGCCCCGGATAACGCTCTCGTACTGCCCGGCGATGTACATCCGGGCGGCCACAAGATAGTCGAGACGTTCGAGCTGTCCAAGAGCAAGGGCGGCCTGGGGCGCGGACATGCGGAAGTTGTAGCCCATCGCATCGTGCCGGCAGTAGCTCCAATCCTGGCGCACGTCTCGCGGAACCATGGTCGACCCCGGCTTGGCGTCCACGGCGGCATAACCCACGACAGCGGCCTTTCGGATGCGCCGAGCATAGTTCTCATCGCTGGTAATCACCATGCCGCCATCCCCGCCGCTGGTCATGTGTTTCGACGCCTGAAAGCTGAAACTGGCGGCACGGCCGATTGTGCCAACCAGCTTGCCTTTGTATTCACCCAGGAAGCATTGCGCATTATCTTCAATAACCGTAAGAGCATACGTACGCGCAAGGCCCATGAGCGGGTCGTAATCCGGAGCCAGGCCGAATACGCTCACCGGGATGATGGCCTTCGTGTGTTCGCTGATTTTGCGCTTCACGTCGTTCGGCTCGATCGTGAAACGGTCGGGGTCGCAGTCAGCGAACACCACCACCGCGCCGCATTGCACCACAACAAACGCCGTCGAAGCCATGGTGCTCGCAGGCACAATGACCTCGTCCCCGGGACCCACCCCCGCCGCCAGCAGACACGACTGCATCGTGCCCGTCCCCGAATTGTGGGTGATGGCGAATGGGACTCCGAACTTTCGGGCGAAAGCTTCCTCGAGACGTCTCAGCATCCCAGCGGATTCGCCCTTGTTGCTGAATCCCGAATCGAGGATCTCAGCCATATAACGCCGTTCCGCGTCACCAACGCGGTTCGCGGGCAACCCGCCAAACAAGTCCCCGGCGCTGTGGCTGGCAAGTATCTCGCGCGGCGTCATGGCGCTAATCCGGTATCAGAACGTGGACGCGCTGGCCGGGGAGCGTCATGGTAATAGCGCCATCCCTGACGGTAGCTTCATCTTCGGTATAGTTTTCCACATACCGCGCGCCGTTGAAGTCATCCAGCCCGCCGATGGTGTACGTCAACGGCTCCGTCCAGTCGTTCACCACAAGAAACCAGACTTTGCCCGATATGACTTTCGGGAGAATGCGAATGCCGCGGTCCACCGACCCGAACGTCTCCGCGATGCCTACGGGAAACGGCTCGGGAGCATCGGGCGCCGACAACACGGGCTGAAGCGCCTTCAACTCGGAAACCACGGTTAGAAGGTCCTGCCACAGTTGCGAATCCTTTTCGATCCGGTACGTTCCCCAGTACAGAATGCCGCGCGCGCCGTGCACGATGGCATCGTATGCCATGAACCGCGTTTCGTCCAGCGTCGGACGCCGCCCCTTATTGGGGTCAGGATCCGGGTTATCGCTGAGATCGCGCCACCCGAACCCCTGCAGCACCATCCACACCGGTTTGTCGGGAGATGCGCCGACTTTACCAAGCGCGGCGGCCTGCATGCGCCCGGTGTAGGCGCCAACCGCGGCAGGCGTGCGCTCCATGAGGTCGGAATGGCCCGTCTCGAAGGCAGGCACGGGATAGATGTCGCAGCCCACGATATCGGCGGCCCGGTTGAACGCCGCCAACTGGTTCAACTGGTTGCGCGGCGCGTGGTTCATCCAGACCGGGTGCCCGGGATCGAGTTGTTTGAGAAACTCGTAACCCTGGACCATCCCCGCGCACATCTTGGCCGCCCGTTGCGGCGCGTTCGAGACCCCGAGGTCCGGGTTTGGCGGCTCCTCGCCCAGTTTTCGCCACACGGCGTTCGCCGTTTCCTCCGATTCCGAGTAGCGGCCCCGGCTCCAGAGTTGGCTGGAGCGCTGCATCATCTCACGGAGTTCGGTCTGGAGTGCCGTGTCCGTGAGCGCATCGATCTTGGCTTGCTGCTGCACCGGCTCCTGCTCTCGCCGCCATTGCGTAGCGCCGTAGAAACAGTTCCAGAGGGCCTCGTCGGGCACTTCCCACACAAGCAGGGCCGGATGCCCCGCAAACCCGGCCGCCATGGCTTTCAGTTCGTCTTCCCGGGCCGCCTGGTTCTCACTGAAATCGATACTGTACCCCGTATTGATCCAACCCCGCAGGTTATGGGCATGCAGACGGTCCAGGGCGGCCGCATCGGCGCTCGCATGCACCAGGTTGAACCCCGCTTGCGCGGCAGCATCGAGCAAAGCGTCTTCGCCGGGGTTCTCATAGAGTCCGATAACAAAGGTCCGCTCGCCGTCAACAACCAGCATACGGTCCGCGGCAATCGTGGCCTTCGCGGCGTGCGCGGCAGCACCCGCAAGAAGAAAAACACCTAGCAGGCATACGAGTTGAAAGCAGCGCATGATTCTACTCCTTGTGTTCAACTCCGTTTTGTGGCATAGCGAGCATCGTAGTGCATCCCAAGGCAATATGACAAGCCGCCGGTTTCAAGAGATGGTTCAAGCGTCTCTTCTTCTATTCCCCGGGTGTGCTTTAACAAAGTCCAGCACGAATGATCTGAAGTAAGAGCCCGCGACATAATAAGATAGCGAACGTCGACGCATTGCGCCAGAAAATGCCTGTGACTGTACGTTGACGCCGCGGGCAGTTTGTATGTGCCCCGCCGCCATCGGTATCATACACCGTCTATAGGCCGACCCGAAACGCTCGCGCAAAAGATAATGTCTAAATCGATGGTCCTGTAGACCTGGTGCAGACAGGTCGTTCCAGAGAGATCGTCAGGCAAAACACACTGCTTACAGGAAACCGTGACTCGACGTCATAAATCAACGGAACGTTTCACGCCGTTCCAAAGGATTGTGGCCATTTGGGTAGCCGTCGCAGCGGCGATCGTGCTCGCGCTTATCCTTACGCCGCGGCGGGAACCTCCGCCCAAGCCGTCCACCATCTCGTTTGGCGACCGCCCGAGTGACAGAGCCGGCCGGTCCCGGCGCGGAGATGCCTTCCGGCGCGGACGTTCCGGTTCGGCGAATTCACCCGGCTCAACCAGCGGGAAGGAGGCCGAGCAAGATCCCTTTGTCATTTTCGGCGTGGTGCGTGCCGCAGATTCGGGGAAACCGATCCAGGACGCCTACATCCGCTCCCTATTGGTACCCGCCCCGGAGGACGGCGCTAGCGATGGGGATTCCAAACAAGAGGTAGAAATAACGCCGGCGATGATGGATTCGGCGCGCGGGCTTCGAAGAAGCACCAAGTCGAATGAGCAGGGCCAATATGCCTTGCCTGCGCCAAGACCCGGTAAGTACGTGGTTCAGGCAAGCCGCGCCGGATTCCTCACCCGCCAGGAAATCGTCGAGATTCCCGAAGGCGCGGAGAAAGAACAGCGCCTCGACATCACGCTGTCGAAAGGGGCCTCGATCACAGGACGCGTCACCGAGGCGGGCAATAACAAGGGCATCCCCCTTATCACCCTCAACGCCAACAGCGACAGCGGAACAAACAACGCCGAAGGAGAATCCAACGCCGACGGAACGTACGAGATCAGCGGTTTGTTGCCGGGAACTTACCAGGTCTCCCTGGATTTGACCCGGCAGCCCTATAAAGCGCCGGGCACAATCCCCGTCCGCAACGTAGTCATCGAGACGCCCGATCAAACCGTGAAAGATGTCAACTTCATTCTCTCGCCGGCCGGGACGGTGTGGGGGTATGTCACGGACACCAGCAAGCAGCCGGTGCAAAGGACTCAGGTCTATCTGTGCACGTCCGAGAGCCTCATTTCGCAAGCGCTGGACGCGATGGTGCATCGGGCGCCTCCCCTCCACAGCCGTTCCGAGGAAGACGGATACTACGAGCTGATCGGGGTGCCGTTGAACCAGGAATGGCGGGTTTATGCGGACTCCGATGAACACGCGCCGCAACTCACCGACCCGTTCCTTCTGACCGAGGCGGCACGGTCCGCCCGGGTGGACATCCACGTCATGTCGGGCACGTCGGTATACGGCCGCGTCATCGACCAGAACGGCAGCCCTGTTGCACGGGCAAGCGCGCTCTGCGTACCCTCCTACTCGAAACTTTTCCAGCGCATGAACGAAGCCCGCGCGTTCCGCAACTGCAAAACGGAGGACGACGGCAGCTTCGTCATCGCAAACCTGCCGCCGGGTGACTACCAGCTCCTCGCGCAGAAGGAGGGTTACAAGATCGCGGTCATGGGGGACCCCGTATATGCGGATGGTTTCAACGACATCCACGGTTTTGACGTGGTTTTGTCGGCTGTGGACAGCGGCAACTTCGTCGTGTATGGAATTGTCACCGACACAGCGGGCCGGCCCATTCCCGGAGTCAAACTCACACTTGCCGGCCTGGGAACCGAATCCATGAGCGCGACCGAGTTAGACACCGAAACCGACCAGCTCGGCGAGTTCGGGTTCTACGGCGTCGAAGCGGGATTTCTCGTATTGACCGCGCATAAGGAAGGGTATGCCTCCAAACAAGTCAACGAAGTGAAGCTGGACACGCCGACCAGCATCATCATGGAGGCGTGCGGGTCGGTCCGCGGAACCGTGTTGGTCCGGGAAACCGGGCGGCCTCCGGAACGGTACAACCTGCGAGCCGTGCCAGCGGACTCGCAAGAGGGAGGACTCGGACTGGCTCTCTTCTCCTCCGGAGATATGAGCAATTCGCGCAGTTTCGACAAACCGGACGGAAGCTTCGAGCTGTCGCTCTCGGCAGGTGCTTACACCGTCGAGGCCAGCGCGCAAGGGTTCACCCCGGGCCGCCAGGAAATCACTGTGGCGGAGGGACAGCGTCTTGAGGGCGTAAACCTGTATGTAAGCCAGGCGGGCGGCGCTATCGAGGGGCAGGTGCGGACCACGGATGGCGGGGTGCCCGCGGGGGCGACTGTATGGATTACCGCGGCGGGCGCGTCGCAATTCGGCCGTCTGGCCGATATGATAGCCCAAACGCAGCGCGGCGGCGTGCAGGTGGGCGCGGATGGACGATTCGAATTCCGCAACCTCGCTGACGGCACGTACACCGTGTATGGGCAAGCCGAAGGGTACGCCCAGGGCAACAGCGGCCCTGTGCAGATCGCCCAAAGCCGGACCGTCTCAGGGGTAGTCGTGTCGCTAGGCGGAGGCGGACGCCTGCAGGGCTACGTCACCCGCAATGGCGCATATCTGCCGGGCGCCATCGTCACGGTCATCGGAAACGGCATCAGCGAAATGGCGTCTGCCGACCAGAATGGCCAGTATGTCATAGACGGCCTTGCGGCAGGCTCGTACATGGCCACGGCAGTCTCGTTCGAAGGCCGGGGCACAGATCTCTTCTCGCCCATGCACGCGCAGGTCGTGATCCGGGAAGGCGAAACCACCGTGCACAATTTCGGAGAGGAGGGCGGCGCCACCGTTCAGGGACTGTGTACCCCCGCCCCCACGAGCGGCGTTCTGGGATTCGCCATTGTGCGGATCCCGGGGAGTTCAAGCGCGATGACCGGCCTCAACCTGACCAATCCGGCTGACTGGTTCAGCGGCCAAGGGGCGGATGGGGCGCCTTCCGTCATCGGCATGTCGCCCATTCGCGGCGATGGCTTCTTCCAAGTCGAGAACTGTCCCGACGGCAGTTACCAACTCGATATCATGTACGTGAATATCGGAGAGGCGATGGCCGGAACAGGCCGGCCCCGCGCCAGTTTGCCCGTCACCATCCAGAACGGCGAGACTGTCGAGCTGAACGTCACCTTACCGGAATCATGAGTGCGCCATGGCCATTATTGAACTGACTGACGTGGAAGTTTCGTACGGCGCGGTCAAGGCGCTGCAGGGCGTGACGTGCGCCGTGCAGGGCGGCGCCGTGGGACTGCTCGGCCCCAACGGCGCAGGAAAAAGCACCCTCCTCAAGACACTGCTGGGATTCATCCGCGCCGATGCAGGAGAAGCCGCGCTCTTCGGCTTCAAACTCCCTGAACAGGCATTAGAGGCGCGTCAGCGGCTCGGGTATATGCCGGAACGGGACGTCGTCGGCCGCAAGGTGAGCGCGGTGTCCTTTCTGACGTACTGCGGGTGCTTGTTCGGCATGAAACGAACCGACGCCATGGAGCGCGCCCACGAGGTGCTCAATTACGTGGGCGTGGGCGAAAGCCGTTACCGGAAGATGCAGACCTACTCGACGGGAATGTGCCAGCGGATCAAATTTGCCCAGGCCCTCGTGCATGATCCCAAGCTGCTGCTCCTCGATGAACCCACCAACGGACTCGACCCGGAAGGCCGCATCGAGATGCTCCAGCTGATCAAGGAACTGGTGCACAAGCGAGGCGTAACGGTGCTCCTGTCGTCGCACCTCCTTCCCGACGTGGAACACGTGTGCGACCACGTCCTGGTGATCCACAAGGGCCGGATTGTGCGCGAAGGGAGTATCGGCGATCTCACGACAGCCCGCGAGAACCTGTTCGAGATCCGGGTGCGTGAAAACAAAGAGGCGTTTCGACAAGCCCTGGAGCAAGCGGGCTGCACGCTGCAGACCCACCCCAACGGCAACCTTCTCGTCGAGAAACCGGCGGCCATGAACCCCCGGCTATTCTTCGAGATCGCTCAGCAGAAGAAAACCCAGGTGCGGCACTTCGTCCCCGTGCGGCATCGCTTGGAGGAAGTGTTCATGCAGGCCATCGGGAGACGCTAAGTGCCCATTTACGAACAAACATACCGGGCCTATGAGGGAAAAACGCTGCGCGGTTTCCGGTGGTGGGTCATGGTCAAACAGGAGTTGCGCGTGCTATTTGCCACGCGGCCTTTCCTTTACCTCCTCATTGTGGCGGTGATCCACGTGAGTTTCCGCGTATTTCAAATCACCGTCTATGACATGGTCAGCATGGCCAACCAGAGCGCCGCCCTGATGGCCCTGCGAAACATTGCCATGATGCAGGTCGATGAACGCACCTTCTTCGATTTCCTGCGCATCCAGAGTCCCCTCGTCTTTCTCGTCACGCTGTTTGCGGGGTCCGGCATGATCTGCAACGATTTCAGCGATAATCTCATCGAGATCTACTTCTCGAAACCCTTGACCCGTTTGGACTATATCGCCGGGAAAATCGCTACCCTTGTACTGGTAGGGGCCATCCTGACGGCGATTCCAGACATCCTTCTTGTCGTGCTGCACAACCTGCTGGCGCCTGGCAGGGAAACCCTGCGCGAGACGTATTGGATTCCGTTTTCAATCCTGGCATTCTCCGCGTGCATCGTGCTGCCGTGCGTGCTCGGAATCCTGGCCAGTTCGGCGCTTTTCTCGAGCCAGCGGTACGCCGGCATCGCGGTGTTCATGCTCCTGTTTGGCGATTCCGCGCTGGGAAGCGCGCTGCCGGGACTGGTCCGCAATCCCAATTTCTCCGTCTTGTCGCTTCCCATGGCCATCAACCGGATGGGCGAAACATTGTTCAACCAGCCCAAGAAGACCTTTCCCTTGCACTGGGGCTGGTCGGCCCTGGTGATCGCCCTGGTGTGTGCGGCAGCCTATTGGGCGCTGGCCTCGCGAATTCGCCGCGCGGAGCGGGCATCATGAGTGTGGTTATCGAAGCTAAAGAACTCTCTAAATGGTTCGGCGAAGTCGTGGCCGTCAATAATCTCGACGTGACCATCGAATCCGGCGTCACCGGACTGCTTGGCCCCAACGGCGCGGGGAAGAGCACGTTCATCAAGCTGGCTATGGGCTTGTACGGCCCCAGCCGCGGTACAATCAAGGTCTTCGGCCAGTCGCCCCGCAACAACATGGATGTGTTGCGGCGCATCGGCTACTGCCCCGAGTTCGACCGGTTCCCCGACAACACCACGGGATTCGAGTTCGTCTATTGGCTCAACCGGTTCTACGGCCTGACCGGCGGCGAAGCCACCAGACGCGCCGAAGAAGCATGCGAACGCGTCAAGATGACCGACCGCATGGACGATCTAATCGAGACATACAGCCGGGGCATGCGCCAGCGCATCAAGATAGCCCAGGCATTGGCGCCGGCGCCCGAATTGCTCTTTCTGGACGAGCCCATGGCCGGACTCGACCCCGAAGGGCGCGAAGAGCTGTTCGCCCTTATCCGTGCACTCGGCGAGGAAGGCCGCGCCGTCATCGTCTCGAGCCACATCTTATACGAAATCGAACGGGTTACCAGCTACATGGTCTTGCTGCACAACGGTTGTATCCTGGCGCGCGGCAAGGTTCATGACGTGCGCGAACTCATGGACGAGCACCCGCTCGCCGTAACCGTGGAATGCCGCTCGCCACGAGCATTGGCGGCCCATTTTGCGGGAGACGACACAACGTTGAGCATCGAATTCGAGAATGGCCGCGTAACCGTGCGCACAAGAGATCCCAACGGCTTCTTCGACAAATTGAACCGGTTGATTACCGAGAACGCGGCGGAGGTCACGAGTTTTGCTTGTGCGGATGCCGATTTACAGTCGGTATTCCAATATCTGGTGCGGTAGGAGCCCGATGAACGAAGGACACGAAACAGCCCAGAAATCAGCAATCGAGAAAGCCCCGTATATGCGCTTCCTCGGGGCATCGATGCATCACGCCCTCGTGACCACGCTGCGGCGGAAGCGAACCATTCTGGCGGGTGTTATAGCATTGCTGCCCGTTGTGATTCCGCTGCTGTTGACGGTGTTTACGGAGGGCGCCTTCGGCCAAGAGGGCAACAAGCTGTTCGTCATGCTTGTCGAGGACATCTATGTCAAGGCGCTCCTGCCGCTGCTGGCGATGTTTTTCGGCACCATGCTGATCGGAGAAGACGTCGAATCCCAGACCATTCCGTATCTTCTCACTCGGCCGTTTCCCCGGTCGGCCTTGGTTTTAGGGCGATTCGCGGCGTATATGATCATCGCCACCGCGCTGGTCCTCCCCGGGATTTTCCTCACGTTCGCTGCATGCACGGCGCTGGGCAGTTTCTCGTTTTCGCCAGCCAATCTGCGGCTCATGCTCCATTACGATGGCGCGCTGATAATGGGTCTGATGGGTTACGGCGCGTTCTGCATGTGGCTCGGCGCGTTCTTCAAGCGACCTATCATTGTCGGGGTGACGACGCTGTTCGGCTGGCAGCGTCTCGCCTTCTTCGTGCCCGGCCTCATCGATTTCTTTACCATCGAGAAATACGTGACGGCTCTGCTGCCGCCCCTCGCCGAGGCGCGCGAAACGCCGACGCTGCGCACCGCCCTCGCCGAGTTTCAGAAACAGCAGTTCCTGATCGGCGCCGCGAAGTCCGTGGCCGCGCTATGCATCATCACCGCCGCGATGATTGCCATCACCGTGTTCGTCGTCCGGTGGCGCGAGTATTCCCAAGCCAAAGCCATGGAGAGTTGATATGAGGCGGACGCGGGGGCGGAAGTCACACCGCGAGAGGCGCACAATTCTCGTCCTTGCCGCAATTGTCTGCGTTCTCGCAGTGGCTGTTCTTTGGGCGCGCTCCCGCGATCCCGAGGCGCTGAGGCCCCCGCCCCGCCCCCCCGAGATGCAAGCCCGGACCGCGGCGCCCGAGAATGCATACCATGTGCTCGGAGAAGCCCTGTATCTCCTTCCGGCCGAGAATCCCATGCCCAAGAAGTACCCCGTTCCCGGCAGACCCGGCCTGGAGGCTTTCTACTCGACCGAGGTGAATTCCATCGCCCGCGAACTCGATATTTGGGCTCCGGACGACGGCCCGGAGGTCGCCGCGTACCTTGAGCAATGCCAGCCCGCCATCGAAAAGGCCAGGCAGGCCCTTGCGTGCCCCTATTTCCTTATTCCCCAGGAGGCGGGACAGGCAAAGAGCGCAATTGGCGACCCCGCTTTCACAACGCTTCTCCACGCCTCCTGTCGTCACGCATGGGAGATCCGCAACGATAAACAAACGGCCCTCGATCTTTTCTTCGACGCAGTTCGCCTGTGCCGCCTGCTCCGGCAAGACGGAGCAGCCAATGAGCTATCCTGGATCCAGTTAAAGGAACAGAATCTCTGGCGGCAATTGGCTGATTATGTCAAAGAGACCGGCGACCCCGCCATACTGAACCACGCGCTCGACAGGCTGATGGAGTTGGAGGAACCGCCGCCGCTCGACTGGAATCTGATACTCGACGCGGAGTGGCGGTCCGAATGGGAATATCTCGAGCGGATGCGCGCGCAAGGGTCTCTCCAGGGACCGGCAACGCTGGCAAACGTGCTGCGCATGCGCCACGAACGCCGCATGATCCGCAGCATCATCAACAAGGGCGGAATATGGACACAGACGCTTTCTCTCCCTTACCCCCGTTTTGAAGAGGCGCTCGGCGGAAATCCGGGCGGTCCTCTCGCCGCTGCCAAGGACTACGGCGGCTGCGAAAGCGTGTGGTACCGCCTCTGGGAAGCCAAATTGGGACAGACGTGTTGCGCCGCTATGCAACGCCAACTGCTGCTGCTTGCACTTCTGGAATTGCATCGCCTCGATAAGGGACAATACCCGGAGGCGCTTGCCGGTGCGGCGGCGGGTCGTCTGGAGATGCTTCCCGTAGACCCCTTCACGGAAGAGCAATTCCAGTATAACCCCCTGACGCCGGAGCGCCTGCTCGTCAGCCCGGGACCGAAAACATATCCGCGTTCCTTGTTCCGCCCTGATTTGAACTGGCGCGCGGAGATTGTCAACGGAGTGGTTGGCATTCAGACGACCCCTAAAGAGGATTGATCTTGCGCCGAAGAACAAAACAGACCAGCGCGAAGCGAAGGATATTCCTCTTCCTCGGCCTGTTGCTTGTGTTTGCCGGTCTTGTGGTGGCGGCCCGCTTCTACCGCACGAAACCCCTCATCGAACCCGAGTCCCCCGAAATGGCAGCCAAACGCATGTCGCCGGACAACGCGTACTATGCCCTGCTCGAGGTGGCGAAAGACCTGCCGGCTCCGCCGAAGAACCTGCGCGGGGAAATAGGCCCCTCCGTAATCGCGTCCCAAATGGCAGTTCGACGTCCGGACGACGATCCCGAGATGATTGACTACTTTGAAACCACCCGCCCGGCGGCCGAAGCGATTGTTCAAATCCTCGACCAAAAAGCCTACTACTGCGCCCCTTTGGAATCCCTGGAGCGCAACCGGCAAGTCTTGGATTCTTTCCAGCAGCTGGCGCGCATTCTCTGTGCCCACGCGCTGTATGCCGCGAAAAAGGGGAATCCGGAGCAGGCTTCAAAGTTCGCCCTATCCTGTCTGCGGCTCGGCGGTTCCGTGGCAAAGGACGGGCCGTTCGACAATGTTAACAGCGGCTGCGAGATCGTTGACCGGGCCGCGGCCTGCGCCATGTGCCTGCCGTGGGCCGATTATCCCGAAGAAAGTCTTCGCTCTTTTTCGAGCGCGCTCGATGCGTTGCGGCCTGCCGAAATCGACCTGTCCAGCAGCGTGGATTGGGAGTTTCGCCTGGTTGAAGCAGGGGGTATCTACGCCTTTTCGGAAGAAGACGGCAACGGCGAACTGATGGCCAGCATGCGGGAAGCCGCGTTGCGGCGCTTTCTTCGCAAACATGAGGCGGCGCTCCGCAAGGCCGCCCAACTCTCGTATCCCGAACTGCCTGCGTGGAGCGGCCGGCAGCGACGCACCCGGCATATCGAGCACAGGGTTCTGCCAACGCGTCTCATGCGAGCCGTGGAAAGCAGCGTCGTTAACGTGACCCGCGCCCGCACGTCCGTCGAAGGTTTGCGGGCGGTACTGGCCCTGGCGCTCTACAAAATGATGCGGGGAACATATCCGGAATCGCTCGAAGCCCTCACGCCCGAGTTCTTGGATTCCGTTCCCGTGGATGCGTACATGGCCGCACCCTTGCGATACTCGGCCGCCAACGGCACCTATCGGATGTACAGCGTGGGCCTCCTCGGAAAAGACGACGCCGGCGATCCCAGACAAGACGTGTTGTTTCCGCCGCCAACGGCCGCGGTCTTTCAAGCGTCTCTGAAGAGCCCTGATGAATAGGCGAGCCCCACTGGCCGGGGTCCTGGCTGTGGCGATTGCAGCGGCCATGTGCCCGGGCCGTTTCGCGGCAGCCGCGTATCAAGAAGCGCCGGTGCTGCGTGCGCTGGTCGAGCGCGGGCAGCTTCCGACGGTCGCGGAACGCCTTCCCGAACACCCCATGATCGTGAAACCGATTGAGAAGATTGGACAATACGGCGGCACGTGGCGGCGTTTCAGCCTTGGAAACCGCGACTTGTTGCTCAATACCCGCATGGGGTATGAGCCGCTTGTCCGCTGGGACCTCGATGGGAAGACGGTCGTCCCCAACCTGGCCCACCGCTGGGAGGTCCTCGACAATGGTTGCACCTACGTATTTCACCTGCGAAAAGGGGTGAAATGGTCCGACGGCCAGCCGTTGACGTCCGAGGACATCGACTTCGTCATGAACGATTTCTATGCGAATACGGATCTGTCGCCCATATATCCATCGTGGCTCACGATCAACGGCAACCGCGTGAGCTTCAGCGCTCCCGACCCTTGCACGGTGGTGTTCAGGTTTCCCGAGCCTTACAGCATCTTTCTCGAGATGATGGCTTACAACGGCAACCTGATCGTCTTGCCCAAGCATTATCTCAAACAGTTTCACGCGAAATACCAGGACCCGGACGAACTGCAGCGGCTAATCGCGAAAGCCAGCTTGAATCGCTGGTTCGAGTTGTTCCATCGCATGGCCGATCCAAACCAGAACCCAGCTTGCCCTACGTACCGCCCCTTTCAGCTCGTGACCGAACTGCCCGCTCAACGCATGGTCGCGCGCCGGAACCCGTATTACTGGAAAGTCGACCCTGAAGGCAACCAACTGCCCTACATCGATGAAGTGGCCTACACGGACGTGCAGAACAACGAGATCGTAACCATGAAGGCCATGGCGGGGGAGACGGATTTCCAGGCGCGCCGCATCGATGCGTCGAACTACGCCCTGTTTATGGAAAACCGCAAGCGGGGCAATTACCACGTCATGCGCGACATGAGCCCCGGCACCGAAGTCCTTTACGTCAATCCACACAGCAAAAACGAGGAGATCCGGCCCTTTCTGGCCCAGCGCGATTTCCGGATCGCCCTCTCATTGGCGATCAACCGTGCTGAGATCAATTTCATCCTGTTCTCGGGCACGGCCGTGCCGTCAAGGGGCATCGCGTCTCCTTACGATCCCTATTACCTGCCGGAATTCGATGAAAAATACCTCGATTACGACCCGCGGCGCGCTGAAGAATTACTGGATGGAGTTGGGCTGAAACGCGGCCCGTCGGGCATGCGCTGCCTGCCCGACGGCAAGCGTTTCCGTCAGATTATCTACATCTTCGCCACCGAAATAGGAACACCGGTCGAAATGTGGCAGCTCGTGGCCGACTATTTCCGCGAGGTGGGACTCGATTTCGTCGTGCAGGTGGACGCGGTCGCGTTGAGCCCCATGCGAATGTGGAACGGCAACACGGACTTCTGGGCCTACAGCACCGCCGGAATACACTGGGTGCTGGACCCGGTATGGTTTGTCCCGTGCCGGAGCGCCAGCTATTTCGCCCCGTTATACGGCCGCTATATCGCCAGCAATGGCAAAGACAAAATGGGGGTGAAACCGCCCGAAGAATATCAGCGCATCTACGATTGGTACCAGGAACTGCTGGGTGCTACGGATGAGCAGGAACGGCTCGAACTGGGCCACAACATTCTGCGCCAATGGTCCGAACAGTGTTACACTGTCGGCATCTGCCGCCAAGAACTGCTCACGATCGTGCGGAATGAGTTCAAGAATGTGCCGGCCACAATTATTCACGATTACCGGGTTCTGACGCCCGGCTATATCGGCATCGAACAGTTCTACATCGAGCAGGGGGAGCAAGAAACCAAATGATCGGCTACATCATCAGGCGCGTGTTGCTCATGATACCAACACTGTTTGTGATCTCGGTCATCACGTTCATCATTATCCAGCTTCCGCCGGGCGATTACCTCACAACCTACATCGCCAACCTCCAGGAAACCGGCGAGGAAGCCGACGAGGCCCTCGTGGAATCCCTGCGCGTCCGGTATGGCCTCGATAAACCCCTCTACGAACAGTATTTCATCTGGATGCGCGGCATGCTCCTCAGGGGCGATCTCGGCCAATCCTTCTCGATGAACAACAAGCCTGTAACCGAACTCATCGGCGAACGCGTCGCTCTGACCGTGGTGGTCACTTTCTTCGCCATCGTCTTCACGTGGATTGTCGCCATCCCCATCGGCATTTATTCCGCGACGCACCAGTATAAAGTCTCGGACTATTTCATTTCAGTCTTGGGATTCATCGGGATGGCTACGCCCGAATTCTCGCTCGCATTGCTCGTGATGTATTTCTCGTCGGAAATGTTCGGCGTGAGCGTCGGGGGCCTTTTTTCAGACGCTTATATCGACGCGCCGTGGTCCTGGGCCAGAGTTGGCGATCTGCTCGTGCATATCTGGGTTCCGGTGGTGATCCTGGGCGTGGCGGGCACGGCGGGAATGATCCGCACCATGCGCGCCAACCTCCTCGATCAGCTCGAGATGCCCTACGTCGTCACGGCGCGCGCGAAAGGCGTATCAGAGACGCGCCTGCTCGTGAAATACCCCGTGCGCGTGGCCATCAATCCTATGATTAGCACCATCGGCTGGATGCTCCCCGCGCTCTTCTCGGGCAGCGCCATTGTGGCCATGGTGCTGGGCCTGCCCATGATCGGACCGCTCCTCCTGCGCGCTCTCATGGAGCAGGACATGTATCTGGCCGGAAGCCTGGTAATGATCATGAGCGTGCTCACGGTCATAGGCACGCTCATCTCCGACATCCTTCTGGCGTGGGTCGACCCGCGTATCCGGCTCGAAAGGCAGCGGTCATGAGCAGGCGCAAGACAAAAGACGAGAAACTGTATCTCGCCTCGCAGTGGCGTCTGATGTGGTGGAAATTCCTCGACCATCGCCTGGCGGTCTTTTCGTCCTGCGTGCTTATCCTCCTGTATGTTGTTGCTGTCTTCTGCGAATTCGTCGCGCCATGCGAGCCGAACAAGCGGGCCAAAGAACGGAGTTTCGCCCCCCCGCAGACCATCCACATATTGCATGAAGGCCACATCCACCGGCCTTTCGTTTACGGCCAGACGCAGCACCGCGACCCCGAGACGCTCAGGCTCTACTACTCCCCCGATACCGAGAGGCGTATCCCGGTCAGGTTCTTCGTGAAAGGCGACCCGTACAAGCTCTGGGGGCTGATCCCCATGGAACGGCACCTCTTCGGCCTGGGACGGGTCGAAACTGTCAACGACAATGGCGAGACAATCACAACCGTCGCGCGATTCAATCTGATGGGCTGCGACCGTCTCGGACGGGACCTGTTCAGCCGCATCATCTATGGAAGCCGTGTTTCCCTCTCGATCGGCCTCGTAGGGGTATTCTTCAGTCTCGTCCTGGGGGTGGTCATCGGCGGGATCTCAGGTTACTACGGCGGCCGTCTCGATATCCTGATTCAGCGATTCATCGAGGTATTGCGCTCTTTTCCGCAGATTCCCCTCTGGATGTCATTTTCGGCCGCCATGCCGGCCACCTGGTCCCAATTGACCGTCTACTTCTTCATGACCGTCATCCTGGCATTCATCACGTGGACCAGCCTGGCCCAGGTCGTGCGCGGAAAGATCCTGTCGCTGCGCGAGGAAGACTACGCCATGGCGGCGCGTGTGGCCGGACGCAAAGAGTTCTCCATACTGATGCGGCATCTGATGCCGGGTTTCCTGAGCCACATCATCGTCAGCGTGACGCTACAGATCCCGGGCATGATCATTGCCGAGACCTCACTGAGCTTCCTCAAACTGGGACTGCGGCCGCCGACGATAAGCTGGGGCGTGCTCCTGCAGGACGCTCAGAGCGTAAGCGCCATTCGCCTCTACCCCTGGCTCATGTGGCCTATCGCGTTCGTAATCGTGGCAGTGCTGATGTTCAATTTCATGGGCGACGGTCTGCGCGACGCAGCCGACCCCTACAGTCACTGAGGAGCCGCCGTGAACAGCCTGATCGAAGTGAAAAACCTCGAAATCCGGTTCGACCTCAAGGAAGGCACTGTTCGCGCCGTCAATGGAGTCACGCTGGACGTGGGCCACAATCGCAGCCTCGGCCTCGTGGGCGAAAGCGGCTGCGGCAAAAGCATCACGGCAAAAGCAATGATGCGGATCCTGCCCAACCGCGCAAAAATCGTGCGCGGCTCCATCCGCCTGGCCCCCCGCAAAGACACCGCCAGACCCATTGACCTGACGGCGTACAAACCTACGGCGAGAGCCCTGCGAGCCATACGCGGCGGCGACATCTCGATGATCTTCCAGGAGCCCATGACCTCCCTGTCCCCCGTTCACACCATCGGGAACCAGATCATCGAAACCATAAAGCTGCACCAGCACGTCGGTAGGAAGGAGGCGCGCAACCGCGCGCTCGAGATGCTGCACCTCGTCGGCGTGCCATTGCCGGAACGGCGCGTGGACGCCTACCCCCACGAGCTGTCGGGGGGACTGCGCCAGCGCAGCATGATCGCCATGGCGCTCGCGTGCAACCCCAGGCTCCTCATTGCCGACGAGCCCACCACCGCCCTGGATGTCACCATCCAGGCGCAGATCCTGACCCTCATTGCGCGCTTGCGCGAGGAATTGGGCATGTCCGTCGTCATGATCACCCACGATCTCGGCGTCGTGGCGGAAACGACCGACGAGGTGGCGGTGATGTATCTCGGGCTCGTGGTCGAGCGCGCTCCCGTGCGCGAGATCTTCTTCAATCCCAAGCACCCCTATACAGTCGCGCTTCTCGAATCCATCCCGCGCATGGGGAAGGGCAACAAGCAACGTTTGTCTTCTATCACCGGCTCCGTGCCTGACCCGTTCAGCACGCCGCCCGGATGTCCGTTCCATCCTCGTTGCGGCCACGCAATGAACGGCACGTGCAACGTCGGCGCCCCTCCCTCGGTGCGCTACACCGGCCAGCATCACGCAGTAGCCTGCCACCTGTTTGATCAGAGCAGGCCCGTTTCCGAAGAACCGGCGACACAGGAGAGACCATGACGCAGCCACTGCTCGAAATCGAGGGCCTGACAAAGTTCTTCCCGATTACGGCCGGCCTTCTTCGAAAGCAAGTCGGCGAAATTCGCGCCGTCGACGATGTCTCGTTTCACATCAACCAGGGCGAGACGCTGGGACTCGTGGGCGAGAGCGGCTGCGGAAAAACAACCACCGGCCGCATGATTCTGCGCCTGATCGAACGCACCTCGGGAACCATGCACTTTCAACTCGACGGCCAGAAGGCAGATCTGGGAAGCCTACAGGGCGAGAAGCTGCGGCAATTCCGCCGCAACATGCAGATGATCTTCCAGGACCCCTTCTCTTCCCTCAATCCGCGCATGACCGTGCTCGACATAATCGGGGAACCGTTGAAAGCGCTCGGATACGGCAGCAAGAGCGAGATCGAGGAGCGTGTGCGCTGGATCACCAAGGCCACGGGATTACAGGTCGAGTTTCTGCGGCGGTATCCGCATGCGTTCAGCGGCGGCCAGCGCCAGCGCATCGGTATTGCCCGCGCCCTCGTGTTGAACCCGAAACTGATCGTCTGCGACGAGCCGGTGTCCGCCCTCGACGTTTCCGTGCAGGCCCAAATCATCAACCTGCTGAAGGACCTGCAGGAAGAGTTCGGGCTGACCTATCTCTTCATCGCACACGACCTGTCGGTCGTTGAAAACATCAGTTCGCGGGTAGCGGTAATGTACTGCGGGCGCATCGTCGAGCTGGCTGAGACCAACGAGCTGTTTCACCGGCCCCGGCACCCGTATACCGAGGCCCTCATGAGCGCCGTGCCGAAACCCGACCCCGACCGCGCCGGAAAGCGCGTCCTGCTGCAGGGGGAAGTGGCCGACCCGTCGAATCTTCCCCCAGGATGTGCATTTCATCCCCGATGCAGCTATGCTCAGGATATCTGCAAGCAAGAACGCCCGGAGTTGCACGACATTGGCGCGGGTCACTGCGCCGCGTGTCATTTCGCCCGAGAGCTGGATCTCAAGGGCGTGGAAGATGCCTTATCGGCGCCGCCAACCGCTTGAGCCGAGCAGCCTGATCGGAGGAACGACCTATGGAGCGCATGACCGCACGCAGCACTGAACAATCCTGGGCCAAGTACAAGCATTACCGCAATTTCCTCGCGACCGGCACGGGAACCCTCTCCAAACGGCCTCGGTTCGAGCCCGAAGAACCCTGCTACATGGACTACGGCAAGGGCTGCCGCCTTTGGGATATCGACGGCAACGAGTACATCGATTTCCGCAACGGTCTGGGGCCCATCTCGCTCGGGTACTGCTACCCGGCCGTAAACGATGCTGTCGCGGACCAGCTCAAGAAGGGCACTGTGTTCTCGCACCCCTGCACGCTCGAGGGGGAAGTCGCGGAACGTATCGTGGAAATGGTTCCATGCGCTGAGAAAGTGCGCTATCTCAAGACGGGCGGCGAGGCCTGCGCTGCCGCGTTCAAGATTGCGCGCGCCGCAACCGGCCGCGACATCATCGCCCAATGCGGCTACAGCGGCTGGCTCAACAGCCTGGCGTCCGGCGCAAACGTCTTGCCCCGAGTCAGGGAAGACGCCCCCAAAGGCGTGCCCGTCGAGATCTCCAGGCTGCACCGGGCCATGCCATGGAATGACATGGCGCCCTACGAGGAACTGTTCGCGGAAGAGGGCGGCAATGTCGCCGCGGTCGCGGTGGCCATGGACTACGCCACCGCCGACAAAGGCCAGAAATTCCTCACGAAGCTCAGGGAGCTCACGCAGAAACACGGCGCCCTTTTGTTTCTCGACGAAATCGTGTCCGGGTTCCGCGTCGCACTTGGGGGATATCAGGATTACTGCAACGTCGATTGCGACCTCGCGGTATTCGCGAAGGGTATCTCGAATGGCCTGCCGCTATCGGTCATTGCCGGGAAGGCCGCCGTCATGGACGAACTCGAACGGGCTGTCGTGAGTTCGACCTACTCGGGCGAAGCGCTGTCGCTCGCCGCGGCCAAGGCCACCTTGAACATCTATCGCGAGCATGACGTTATCGGCCATTTCTACGCCATGGGCAAGCGTTTCCAAGCCGGCGTAAACGCGTTGTTCGAGCAGTACGAGTATCCCCTCGAAGCGCGCGGCCTCGCTCCATGTCTGGCCCTGGTTGATTGCGAACGGGGCAGAACCGTCAAAGACGCCACGAACGAGCTGTTCCGTGAGTCCTATGCCCACGGCCTCTCCCTGTATTCGGTGTGCTACATCAACTTCTCGCACCAGCAACACGATATTGACGAGGCGCTGTCACGCCTGGAAGACACGCTCAAGGCGCTGGCGTAGCTGTCTTACGAATTACGAAGGCATGCAAGGCACAACCGAATCTCGGTATCGCTGAGATCGCCGCCCGCGTACTGGCGGATGGACTTGATGCGCGTGCCGATGACCTGTCCGGCTGCCTCGGCCACGCGCGAGAACGTTTCTTCATCGACCCAGGGATAGGGCGACATGCGGCCGGCAGCGCGTAAGAACTCCTCCAGTTCACGCGCGACCCAGCGCTCGCTGCGTCCGAGATGGCGGCATACGTCCTCGACGGAGGCGTCCTGCTCAAAAAGTCCGCGTGCCGCGGCCCGGGGCGGTTTTGCCTCGCGTGACATGGCGCCCTCGGACAAGAACACGCGTTTCTTCCCCCCCTGCATGGACCCTTGGCCGGCATCCTCGAGATGTTCGCGGATCACTGTGCAGAAGACCCGCCAGTAATCGCGGCTCTTCTGTTTGCCTACACCGTGTACTCGTGCGAACGCGGCCTTGGCGACGGGTTTCTTGCGAACCATGTCGTGGAGCGTTGCGTCGCCG
This sequence comes from Candidatus Hydrogenedentota bacterium, assembly GCA_035416745.1. Lineage (NCBI taxonomy): Bacteria > Pseudomonadati > Candidatus Hydrogenedentota > Candidatus Hydrogenedentota bacterium. The sequence continues at coordinate 64,452 of DAOLNV010000009.1, forward strand.
AATATGCGGTAGGCGGGCAAACCGCGGCCGCGCGCCTCATCCCGGCGGGTGCGCCGCAGCTTCTCGAAGAGGACCTCGTCCCAATCGCCCCCTTCGTCCAGTGACGGAACACTGGCTGGCTCGATCTGTTCCAGACGCGCGAAGACAGTATCGGCAGGTTCCTGCGACGTCCTTCCTCGATCCCTGTCGATACAGCTATCGCACGCGCCGCACCGTTTGCCCGGGTACTCCTCTCCGAAATAGTCCAGGATGGCCCGCCGCCGGCAGATCCCCTCGCCGCACGCTGCAAACATCGACTCGAGTTTCGCATCGCTGATGTCCCTCAGCTGCCGGTCCTGTTCGCCCTGTATGGCGCGCCACGTCTCGCGATCGGTGTCCTCGTAGAGGAGATAGCAGTCGGCAGGAAGGCCGTCCCGTCCGGCGCGGCCGCTCTCCTGCTGGTAATGCTCGAGCGACTGCGGCATGGCGGCGTGGGCTACGAACCGCACATCGGGTTTGTCTATACCCATGCCGAACGCGACCGTGGCAACCACGATGGCGGATTCATCGCGGAGGAAACGCTCCTGGTTCCGCTTCCGCGCATCGTCGGCCAATCCCGCGTGATACGGCAGCGCGTGATAGCCGGACCGTTTCAGAAACGAAGCCAATTGCTCGGCATCCGTCCGCCGGACGCAGTAAACGACGCCTGACTGTCCGCGATGCCTGCCCACGATGAGCTTGATTTGCTCGTGGAAGTTTGTGCGGCGGACAAACCAGTAGGTCAAGTTCGGCCGATCGAAGGAACCAACGAGCACGCGTGGAGCTTCGAGGCCCAAAGACCCGCCGATATCTTCCCGCACGCGCTCGGTGGCCGTGGCGGTATACGCATGGATCCGCGTCTCGGGGAATTGGTCCTTCAGACAACGCAGCGCACGGTAACTCGGCCTGAAATCGTGCCCCCACATGCTGATGCAGTGCGCTTCATCCACTACAAAATAGGATACGCCCTGCTTTCGCAGAAACTCCAGGAACCGCGCCTGCGTGAGACGCTCCGGCGACGCGTAGAGCAATCGTATCCAGCCGGACTTGGCCTCCGCTGACACCTTGCGGCGCTCCTCGGGAGATTGCGCGCTGTTAAGATAGCCTGCCGGGATGCCCCGTTGTCGCAGCCTATCCACTTGGTCTTTCATGAGGGAGATCAACGGCGACACAACGACCGCAAGACCGCCCAGAACCAGAGAAGGCGCCTGATAGCAAAGAGATTTGCCCCCGCCCGTCGGCATCACCACGAGAGAATCCCGCCCACTCAAAATGGCATCCACGGCCTCCCGCTGAAGCGGGCGGAAAGCATCGAATCCCCAATATTCGCGGAGTATGCGTCTGATGCGGTCCATACAGGGCGAAAGAGTACCAGATCAGGGGGAGGCAGCCCAAACCGCGGCATCACCAAAAACGGCTTCACCGGAAACAGTACACGGCCCCCGTATCGGTGCTTACGTAAAGGGCCCCATTGGCGGCCGCGAGCCCGTGGGCAAGCCCCTCGACGGCAAGCGTCGCCATGCACCGCCCGTCCTGCGTGTCAAAGGCCGCCACGGCGTTCCCCCCGCCCGCGAACAGCACGTTGCCCGCAAGAATCAGCGTATAGGGATGGTTTGTCTCCGTGCGCCAGAGGGTCTGGCCCGTAGCGCGCTCGAGGGCCAACAGTTCCGTGTCCTTCAACACAAATGACCGGGTCTCGGTAACAACCATCGCGTTTCCCAGGGAGACCGTCGCGATCTTGTCGCGGGTATCGGCGTTGCTGAGCGTGATCCAGCCTGTCTTGTTGCCGGGCCCGTGAGCGATCTGCATGTCAGGCGTCAACAAGGCGAACACCCCGCCGCCACCCTCCAGGTTACCAAGGTGACCGCCCGTTTCGCGGTCGAAAACCATCGGCGCGCTGCGGCCCTGGGGCATGTAGAGCTTGGCGGGCGACGCGAGCATCGCCCCTTCCATCGTAACGTTGTTCATGGTCTTGCAGTACAGGCCCGAACCTTCGGGCACGCCGGTGGCCGCGTCCACGGCGCACAGGTACGCCGCTTCCCACGGCAACAGCGCCGCGCCGAAATAGGCCTTCCCACTATCAACAAGCACGCCCGTGCGCACAGGCCATAGCGGAATCATCTTGCCATCGTTGGGAATCAGACGTTGCTCCGGCGCCGGCGAGTACTTCCAGACCAGCGCCCCGTCAGACGCCTTGATGCAGTAGGCGTAACCATCGTCCGAACCGAAATACAGGTTGCCGCGTTCCCAGGACGGTGCAATACGCACCGGGCCGCCGGTCACAAATACCCACCGCACATTGCCGGTCGCGGCATCAAGACTGACCACGCAGTCCTCGGCCGACGACCCGAAATAGACCGCGCCCTCGGCCACGATTGCGTGAAAGACGGGATCGTAGTTGCGCATCGAGCGCAGCCCCACGATGCCCGCGTAGGAATCCCACTTCGCGGGTCCCGACCATGCGGGCTGAGGAGGATATGCCGGCGTATGCACCCACGCCTTGGACAGGCCGGCCGGGTTCAGCTCTTCCGCGGTTACGCCGCTGCGCTGATTGTCATGGCGGTAGGTCGGCCAATCCTCGGCGCCAGCCACTCCGAGCATACCAACCACGAGCATCGCCGTTGTCATACATCGTATCGTCATTGTCGTTTCCATGGTTATTCACCCGCCGCCGCAACACGCGGGTCGGGCTCCCTGCGAATGAAGGCCAGAGACGTTTCCAGCCAGCCGCCGCAACTGCAACCGCCGCCGCCCTCGGGAGACAGCACCATGCCGCCGCCCGCCACCGTGCTGAGCCAACATCCCGGGCGCAGCCGTTCCCATTGAGTGGCCCTGCCGGATTCCACGTCCCACATCGCCGTACGCCGCCCGCTGCCGCGGTAAATCAGGGCGCCTTCCGTGGCCGCGTAAGTTGCGCAACCTTCGTGGCGGGCCATCTGGTCCGTAACGCGCGCTCCCGTGGCCAGGTCATAGCCGCACGGCTCGAGGAATACCGTGTTTGCAACCACTACGGGATGCTGCATGTGACCGCTGTGGTCCTGCCCTGTCCAGTCATGTTCTGCGTGCCAAAGCTGTGTTCCATCGGCGGCATTGAAGCCGTAAAGATGGTACTTCTGGTTTGACAAGGCGATGACCAGCGTGCCGTTTGCATGGATAAGATAGAACACAACCGTACCGTCCTCGGTGTCAATCGGCTGCTCCCACACCACCCCGCCCGTGAGTGCATCGAGGGCAACCAGATACTGGTCCTTCCAGAGTTCCGGCGCGCCGACGCGGCGCTCGTCGCCCGCCACAACATCTTTGTTGCGGCACTCGACGAAGAACATACGGCCGTTGGCGATGGTAATCGTCGTGTCGAGAATAGTCCCGACTCCGTAACTCCAGCGCATCTCGCCGGAGGCCTTGTCCAACGCGAAGACGGCGTCGCTGCACACTTTGTGCGTTACGTCGCCCACCGCGGAATCGTACCAGCCCGACGTGGCGCCGCCCCAGTAATTGGTGTAGTGCGCGCCATCCTTGACGGAGCTGCCGTAGAGCACGTCGTCGACGTTGGCCACATACCCCCACGAGAACCCCCATCGCCCATGCGGAGCGATAACCGGATAGACCCTCGAAATGCGGCCCGCCGCCCCGTCAATCCGCCAGCAGGCATCCTCGACGGCGGCATAGACCGCCTCGCCGTCCACACACCAGTTGCTGCAGTCGCGCGGCATGTTGTAGCGCTTGAACGGCGGAACTTCCAACGACCACAGGATGGCGCCGTTGTACCCGTCCTGGGCAATGATCCGCTGCAATCCCTGCGTGAAAAGGCGGCCGTTAGCGTAGAGCGGCGCGGGAGTTCGGGGGTTTCTGTCCACCATGGCGCGCGAGCCGGGCCGCCCTATCCACTGCACCTCGAGCTGGTCGGCGCCCGTCGCGCCCAACAACGTGTCGTGGCTCCGCGCCGAGTTGTCCGGCGTGCCGTACTGATGGGTCCAGGCTCCCGCGCCGTCCAACGGAGGCCGCTCGACACGGACCCATCCGCCAATATCCTCTTCCGTAATCTCGAAGATCTTGCCGCCATCGGGACGCAGCACACGCGCGAGCTCATCGGCCATGCCCTCGGGCGAGTCACCCATGAGCCCGCGGTCAAGAACGACAAGGTTTGCGAAGAATTTCGTAAACGGCAGCTTCGCGTACGATTCCACCGCGTGCAGCGTGAGGCGCGGACCATACAGACCCGCTTCCTGAAGCGTTGTCCGGGCCGCCTCGACCTTTTCATCCCCCAGTTCCACCCCAAGAACATTTAGCTGCGTCCGCCCGGCGAGTTCACACGCTACGCCGCCATCGCCCGCGCCCAGGATGACCGCATATCCCGAGGTAATGCCGGTCTGGTCAACGATGCGCTGCGCAACCTTGGCGTTCCGGGCCGCGGCCTCCCCGTTGCCGCGCGGACCACGGGCATCCGGCAGGGATGGCACGCTGTAATTGAACATCGTGTCGCATTCGTACCATTCGGTCGCCGGCCCCTCTGCCGAGCCATCAACCGCGATACGGTACCGGTAGACGGTGTTTCGCTTGACACCCGCCACCTCAAGCGTGTGCTCGGTCCCGGGGACCTCGTCAACGATACGCTCGACCGCGTCCCCATTGCGCCACTCAAGCGCGGACGGCGCCGGTTTCGAGGTTCGCCATCCGATCCGAGCCTTCAAAGCACCTTCAAACTGCAAATAGGGACCAAGGGCGAGTCGAGTCACCCCAGGAACCAAATCGGAGTGTTCCGCGAAGTTAGCCGCAATCTCCGGTTCGGCCAGGGCCCGCTCATAGACACGCACCGCAAGCACACTGCCCTTGGTGCGAAAAAACTCGTTGTCGTCGTGATAAGCCCCGATTTCGAAAAAGGCCTTCTCGGGATACAGGACCGGTCCCGATTGTTCCCGCGACGACGCAGACAGCGAGCCGTCGACGTACAGCCGCATCTCTTTGCCATCGTACACGCCCGCGACGTGATGCCATTCGCCGCCTATAAACGGTTTCGCGGCCATCAAATACGTAAGTTTGCCGTTGCCGTCGTCCGCCCCTTTGGTCGATAGAGCCAGACAGAACCGGTCGTCGCGGAACCCGAGCATCCAGCCGGATTCCTCGGGCCCGTTGTCGCGAATAACGCCAATGAACGCCCCCCACTCCTCGGGGACATTCACTTTGACCCAGGATTCTACCGTAAACTGAGTCCGCGGCAGTCGGGCTGATTCGAGGTTTTCCGTAATCAGAAGCTGGTTCGTCTCTCCGTCCAGCCGCAGGGCCGCGGGCATATCGTCGAACTGAATGGGGCCGGCAATGGTGATGTCCATGCCGCCGGCCAGTGCTTTGGCGCGCTCGAAGTCGAGGTGCTCGGGCGTAAACTCCCAATGATGGATCAAGCCGGTCGTGACTGGCGCCGCCCACGCGGAAACACCCGCCACAACACTGGCCGCGATGACGGCAAAGATGTGCTTCATGTTCTCTCCGTTACACGTAACTTCTTCTTCAGCGCGCGAACACGCTCGTTGCCGCGCATCCCGCCGCACGGCCAACGCGGGCGCTCAAGCAAGTATCGCCGCACGAACCGCTCAGATCAAGGCCGCCCTGACTGCCCCTATCCGGATACTGTGAAGCAGGGCGGCAGGGGCACTTTGCCGTTCGGGGGGCAGTCGAGGATTTCGAGACCCCCATCGGCTGAAATAAGACCGGCGCGCCTGTATCGGGCTACAGCGCCGACGGCGCGAAACATACCAGCCCAGACCGAAGGTCTGGGGAAGCAAATCCCTCATACCACCCGGGCTGAAGGCCAGGCACATCGTTAAACCATGCGTGGAGACATTCGCATTTTACGTTGACGGGGCTGAGCGGCTTTGGCACGGTGATGTTTCGGGCCTTCAGCCCTTCCATTTTGGATTGCCGTCTTCCCGGCCCTTCGGGCCAGGCTGGTATGGGACGCGCCGTTGGCGCTGAAGAAGGCCGGGCAGTCGGGTCACATGAGCCGTGTGGTGCTGCAGCCCATCTTTCCCAGCGCTTACCGGCCGATTAAGGCGACTGCCCGGGGGCTCCGAAGAGCATTACTGCCTTTCCCGAACATCCTCCTGCCTGCTATTCTTGCATTCGCGGCATTGCATCACTCGAAATAGCAGAAGGAGCAACCAGTGATACAGGCGCGGGGAATACTGTTTTTGATGGGGGCCTTCGCGGCCGCGGCATGCGCTGAAAACCTTACCGTCACGCTCCAGCGTGGCGCTGAATTGTATGACGGCGTCGACGACGTGTTCCTATACTCGCCGCCGGTCGTGGCAAACGTCAACTACGGCGGAAATTCATCTCTCCAGGCTGGCATAAACCGTTGGAACGAACGCTATGCCGGGCTCATTCGTTTCGACCGCGGCCCCATACCCCCGAATGCCAAGGTGCTGAGCGCTTCCTTGTTTCTCTACGAACATTCCGGAGACTACCCCTCCGAAGACGTGACCATTCACGCCTGCGCTATTGCTCCCGCAAACGCCGGGTGGCTCGAGGGCGAGAATACCGGTGACCGCGTCCCTGTAGCGGGCACGCCTTGCTGGACCTTCCTGAGCTACGACGACAGGCCGTGGGCGGGGGCGCCGGGCCTCGACCAAGAAGGCGCCGACTACCTGGTTCCGCCCGCAGGAAGCGCCACCCTTCCAAAAGGCCATGACGGCTGGGTCGAATTCAAGCTCCAACCGGGTGTTGTGCAGCAATGGATCAGCCAACCCGAGACCAATGCGGGACTGCGCCTCTATCCGCTCGAAGACAAGGCACGCGGCCAGTGCATCGTGGCGTGGAGTTCTGACACCGCGGAGAACCCGTCTCTGCGGCCCAAACTGGTCGTCGAACTGGCGTTGGACGACAACGCCTGGCGCGAGTACGAGCGAGCCAGGGGCAAACAGCGGCTTGCGGCCATCATGAAACGGGCGGATGCGCTCCATGGAAAAGCAGCGGCATTCGGCTCCCCTCCCAGAACGAAAGCCGCTCTCGGCCAGCTGGACGCATCGCTTGCGAAGCTCACACAGGCTTTGAACGCGCCGGATGCCTCCGTCGACGCATTGCGAACCGCGGCCCAGGACCTACAGACCCTGGAAGAAGCCCTCAGCCGTGCTTACGACAACCTCACTGCCGCCCGCGCTGCAGCTGCCAACCAGAAGCGCGGCCTGGCAACCGACTACGCGCTCGGAGTCGCCGACAGCATGACCAACGTGCTGCGCTTGCCCGGGATGTTCGAGGGAGAATTCCCGGACTCGGCAACGATTGCCATGGCCAGAAACGAGTTCGAGCCGCTCCAAATCGTGCTCGTGCCGATTGACGACCCGCTCGAGATTGTGCGGTGGTCGGCAACGCCTTTGCAGGGGCCGGATGGAGCGGTTATCCCGGCGGAAGATGTAGCCATTTCGGTCATGGGTTACGCCAAGAAGATAAAGCCCGCCATCAACACCGAAGTCGAATGGTGGCCCGTGCCCATTCTCGATTTCATGGCGTCCGTGGATGTGCCCGCCGGCGAAGTTCAGTCCCTGTGGGTTTGCGTTCGCACGCGCGAGACCACCCCGCCGGGCGTCTACCACGGGGCCATCAAAATCGCGCCCGCGAACGTCCCCGCCAAAACCATTGGGCTGGAGGTGGAGGTATGGGATTTCGACGTGCCCAAAGAACAGCACCTGCTCACGGTCTGGGGAAATAACGAGAAGACGTTTCGCGGCATATACGGTGACCGATTTGATGATGCAATGGCACACGCCATGTTCCGGTTCTTCCTTGACCATCGTCTCGCCGTAAACACCCTGTACATGCCCCAATCCGCGGGCAAACCCATCGTTCTCGACGTCGGCTATCCCACACTCTCCGAGCCCGCCGAGTTGCGCGCCTTGTGGGACGCCGGCTCGCGCTGGTGGAACCTCGGCTACCTGCATCCCACGTTCGCAAAGGAAGCCGGTCTGTCCTTCGACGACTACATTCCCCGATTCATCGAGATGATGCGCGAATCGTTGCGCGTCGCCCAGGAAGCCGGATGGCCCAAGACCAATCTGGCCATCTATTGCTTCGATGAGGCCAAGGAGATGGACGCTGTCGCCAAGGCCGCGGCGAAACTAAAGGAGGCGTTTCCCGACATCGCGCTCATGACCACGGCCTATGACCGCAGTTATGGCGTAAAGGGAGGGCCGCTCGACGCGGCCATGGACATCTGGTGCCCTCTCACCCCGCGCTATGCCGAAGACTGGGAGCTCATCAAGGAGGGCCGAGCAAAGGGCAAGAAAGCCTGGTGGTATGTGTGTTGCGGTCCCGCCGGAAGCCATCTCAACTTTTTCAGCCAGTTTCCCGCCATTCGGCCCCGGCTCCTGATGGGCGCCGCCACATGGAAGTACCAGCCCGACGGGTTCCTTTACTACCGCGTCTCGGGATGGCGAAACTACGAGAAACCTATCGGGAGCGGGCCGCTCGCTAACGATTACAGACCGTATTACCTCCCGGGTCCAGACGGCGACGGCGAGCTGATTTGCCCCGGCCCCAACGGCCCCCTGAGCACCCTGCAATTCGAGAACATCAGGGACGGCATCGAGGATTATGAATACTACTGGGTGCTCCAGAACCTCGTGAGCAAAGTCCAAGCCACGGGCCGCACGGCCGAATCGGAAGCGCGGTTGTTGACGATCCCCGAAGATCTTCTGGCGTCGCTCACCGAGTATACCGGAGAGCCCGCGCGGCTGCGTGCCGAACGCCGCAGCATAGCCGAGGCTATCGTGCGTCTGAAAAACGCATTGAATCAATAAGCGCCGAATTCCTCGAGCGCTTCGTACATGGCGATGATGTTGCCCGGCGGCACGTCGCTCTGGATGTTGTGGATAGTGTTAAACACGTATCCGCCGCCCGGCGCCAGCGCCTCGACGTTGCGCCGGACGTCATCCTTCACTTCCTGTGGCGTCCCATGGGGCAGGACGTGCTGGGTGTCTACCCCTCCGCCCCAGAACGTGATCGCATCCCCAAAATCCCGTTTCAACGCCTGCGGCTCCATGCCCGCGGCGCTCACGTGGACCGGGTTGAGAATGTCCACGCCCGCTTCGATAAACCCCGGCAGATAGGGACGGACGTTGCCGCACGAATGGAAGAACAGCCGTGCATTCGGCGCGGCTTTCTTGATGGCCGCAAATACTCGCTCAAGATGAGGCCGGATCGTGGCCGAATACAGCTCGAACGAAATGAGCTGCGAATGCTGGGTGCCGTAGTCGTCATTTTCAACCACGATATCCACCTCGCCGCCCAACTCTCCCAGCGCCATCTGCCAGAAAGCGATTTTGAGATCCGCGAGCCTGCCGTACAGACGGTCAGCAAACTCGGGGAACATCATCGGGTCCGTCAGGGCGTTTCCCATGCCGCGAAGCCGCTGCGCCATCTCGAAAATGCCCGCGCAAAGGCCTTTGATCATCACCGCCTTGCCCTTCTGATGGAATTCGGCTGCCCGTGCGCGCAACCCCCGCACGCGAACCGGATTCCCCGCATCGGGCCAGGGATACGCCTCAATGGCCGCTGTTTCCGCAGGACGAATCCCGAGCGGGTGCTCGACTATGCTGAACCATAACCCATCTCGCTTGGGGAAATGCTGCGTCATGCCCCACTCATCGCGATAGACCCAGGTATTTCCACCATCTTCAAGTTTCTCGAACACGTCCCAATTATGACTCGTCAGCGGGAAAAGACCACGGGTATCTACGCCAAAACGATCCAGAAAATCGTCCGAGGGAATCACGGTCTGCTGCACCACATCCTGCCAGCAGGGCGCGTGCGACGGCATACCCAGATACGCCCGTACCGCTTCGTAAGCAACCCTGCTGATCCCCGTCACATGCGTGCCCGCAAGGTCCAGGGGCACTCGGTCCGGCTCGCGGTGTTCAATAGCGGTCAGAATCCGCTCGCGAGAGGTCATGTATCGCATTCTCCGCTTTCAGAACGATTAAACCCGGACAAACCAGAGCCGCCGCGGACCGCGAGAGCTCCCCGGCACATGAACCGGTTTCCTTCACCCGGATCGTACCGACCTGCCCGGGATTCCGCAACTCGCCCATCCGGGTTTCTTTCCTTCGGGTAGAGGGAACCAAACCCGCAGTTTGGAGATAGACATGTGCGTCCGGTTGTGCTTGGTTTGCTGAGCGAGTACTATGAGAATACGTGTCCAACCGGCGGCTGGGCGCATCAGAGGAGCGGGCTGCCCGGGGAAATCTGATGAGCGGCCGGTGCTAATGAAGGGGACAATCCCATGAAGACAACTGCGGGCCTTTTGGTTCTGGCAACAATACTGGTTCTCTCTCTCCCAGCCTGGGCGAAACCCAACGAGGTGCCGTTACCGTTGGGCAAAAAACTCATTGAATACGGTTGGGACGTGCCGACGGCCGAACAAGTGCGCAAGAATATCGACAAGATGGAAAAGCGCCCCTTTGATGGCGTGATTTTCCGGCTTGATGGCGGCGGCAACGTCCTTGTTCCAGAGCCCTGGACCGAAGAACGCTTCAAAAAGGATTACGAAAACGCCGAGCGCATCAAGTGGGAACGCTTCACGGACAATTTCGTCATCATGTGGGCGGCCTCCAATCAGGACTGGTTCAACGACAACCAATGGACCGTCATTATCAACAATGTTCAGCTGGTTGCTCGGGCTGCCCGGCTCGCCCGGTGCGCCGGGATCTGCTTTGACGCCGAGCCTTATGGGGACAACCCATGGGATTACGGCAAGACCGCCCACCGCGACACGCGTTCGTTCGAAGAGTATCAGGCCAAGGTGCGCCAGCGAGGCGCTCAGTTCATCCGCGCGGTCGAGACCGAGCTGCCCGACCCGCAGATCCTCACATTCTTCCTGTTGAGTTACTTCGCGGACCTGTGCCTTCCCATGGACCCGGCGTTCCGGCAGGAAAAACTCTCGAAGGAGCATTATGCGCTGCTGCCGGCATTCCTCGAGGGGATGCTCGAAGGGTCTCAGCCCGGCACCCGCATCGTTGACGGAAACGAGGGCGCTTACTATTACAAGGATTGGCAACAGTACTTCGAGAAATACCACCAAATGACCCAGCGGGGCCTGTATCTCATCCCCGACGAACTTCAGGCCCTGTACCGCGAAAAGGTGCTTGTGGGTCAGGCCCTGTACGTCGACCAGTATTTCGGATTGCGTGAACAGAAGGTGCTGGGACATTTCCTGACGCCGGAACAGCGCCCCCTCTGGTTCGAACACAATGTGTACTGGGCACTCTATACCAGCGACAAATACGTCTGGTGCTATAGCGAGCGCATGAACTGGTGGGAAGACGGGAATGTGCCCCAGGGATGCGAGGAAGCCATCCTTTCGGCGCGGCGCAAACTTGCCAACGGCCAGAATCTCGATATCGACCTCGTCCCGATCATCGAAACCGCCCAGAAACGCGAGCAGGACGCCATTACGGGAGACTTGGCCATTCGAACCGCCGAAATCAAGGCCATCGAGAACGGCGTGTCCAGGCCCAAGATAGACGGCAACCTCGAGGACGAAGTGTGGCTCAAGACCGAACCGTTGGACCCCTTCGTGCCGATGAAAGCCGCCCAGGAAACGGTATCCGCGCAAACACAGACCAAGGTCACGTATGACAACGAGTATCTTTACATCGCGTTCCGGTGCGAAGAGCCCAAGGCCGCTGAACTGCAGGTCGTCGGCGAGAACCGTGACGACTACGTGTTTACCGGCGACGTGGTCGAGGTATTCATCAAACCCAGTGAACAATCGGCCTCGTTCTACCATTTCGCCATCAACCCCGCAAACGTGGTGTGGGAGGGGCTTCACATAGACGTGCTGCAGACCGAGTTCAGCCCCGTATGGGAACATGCCGCCCAGCGGGGGGCCGATTTCTGGTCCGTGGAAATCGCCCTCCCCTGGAAAGCCATCAACATGGAAACGCCCAAGACCGGCAGCCAGGTCAAGGTAAATCTCTGCAGGGAACGGTACACCGAGCGCGAATGGACCTTGTGGTCGCAGACCGTTTACCATTTCCTCGAGCCCGAACATTTCGGCACGTTCATCTTCAAGTGACGAATTCAGCAAGCAACCGGCGCCGGCGCAATGCCGCAGCCCCGATTTCCAGGCGTGCTCACGAAAGGATTTGCCCCAACTCGCATGCGGCTCAGGCACATGCTATGATCGTTCAGTGATTGCATCGAAGGCGCCGGCGTTTTGTGAACAAACACCTCTGACTCGAAGTGAATCATTCCTGATGTACCGGGTCCTGACACCGCTGTTCCGTCCCCTGGGCGCATGCGCCCTCATGGCCCTCATTTTCGCTCCTGCGGCCTGTGCATGGGCCTGCGAGGGGCTTACCGTGGGTTTGGCCCTGTTCCAGAACCGTCGGGACATGCATTCCCTGCTGGTTATAGGACCGGAGAAAGACCCACAGACCCAGGAACTCTACGATAACCTGGTCTCCTGGTCCCGCGGCGCCGCAGAAGACCTGAATCTCTCACCTCTGCGGATTGCGTCCGGCGACCCGGCCGTTGTGTGGAGCGATCACGGGTTTCAGGAGCCGCCGGACGCAGCGCGGGCGGTCTACCTGGTCGCGCGGCATCCCGCCAGCGGTCTGAGCCTTATCGTGGACCGCTGGGACCATGCCCCTACGGCGGAGGACCTCGAGGTCCTTCGCGAATCGCCGCTGCGAGAGCGTCTGCGCCACGAAACAGTCGCGAACCTCGCTGTTATTGTCCACTCGCCCGGAGCAGACACGCAGGCCGCCGCGAATACCAGGGCGCTCCTCCAGGAAATCGTAGCCGCCTGGAAAAACGAGCAGGGCCAGAACATCGCGCTCTTGACTCTGGACCGTTCCGATCCGCGCGAACGGACCCTGGTCCACTTCGCGAAACTCAACGAAACGGATGCCGAATGGGCGGCCGTATTCGCCGGACGGGGCACCATGCTCTTCCCTCCCCTCGAAGGCGAGGCCCTGACGCGCGAGAACCTGAGCCGCCTGTTGGAAAAACTCGCCGGACCCTGCACCTGTATCGAGAATCCCTATGCGCTTGGCGTCGAAATCCCTACTCTGTGGACGGACGCGGACGATAAACGTGCGTCTGAACTCGCACCGCCTCTTTACACCGAGCAAGTCGTCGGGGAACCGCGCGAGGCAACCGTTACCGGTTCCGAAACACCTGCTGTGCCCTCCGTTCTGGCCCTTGGGGGAATCGCGGCGGGCATCATGTGTATCGTGTCCCTGGGCGCCGTCGCCGCCGTATTGTGGCAGTATCGCCGGCGCTCTCACGCGCCTACGGAGGAAGCATGAAACGCAACCTGACCCTGTACCGCATGATCTGGCGTGAGATTCAACGCTCGAAATGGAGCACCCTGCTGTGCTTCGGCATCGTCGTCCTGGCGACCGGCCTGCTGGTTGTCATGATCGCCGTCGGACGAAGCTCCGTGGACGCTACGCGCATCCAGATGAAAGACATGGGGTTCAACATTCTGATCACCCCGCCGGACGCGGATCTCGCGCAGTACCAGGCGCTCAATTTCGATGGTCCGGACATGCCTGAAAGCTATGTCGAAAAGCTCGCCGGCAGCACCGTATTGGCCCAGCATTTCGTCGGCAAGTATCAGAAGACCCTTCAAGTCGAGGGCAAAACCATTGTCCTGACGGGACTCAGATCCGAGCTGCCGCGCCGGGGTTCCTCCCGCCCACCCATGCCGACAGCCTACGTTGTGCCGGCCGGCAAAGTGTTTGTAGGCGCTGCCGCCGCTAAAGCGCTTGACCTTGAGCCCGGCGATGAAGTGGCCATCCTCGGGAAATCGTTCGAGGTCGCCAAGGTGATCGAACCCAAAGGAGCCATGCCCGAAGATATTCGCGTGTTTACGCTTCTCAGCGATGCGCAGGCTCTCCTGGGCGCCGAGGGCCGTGTCAATGCCATAGACGCGCTCGCCTGCCTCTGTCCTGTCGAGACAACCGACATTCTCGGCGCGCTTCAAAAGAGCATTCGCACGGTCCTTCCCGACGTTGGCGTACAGCCTTACCGGGACATCCTTCTGGCCCGCCACGAGCAACGCAATATGGTATACCGGCTGCAATTGGCGACCGTGGCCATCGTAATCGCGGGCGCCGCCACTGCAATCTGGGGGCTGACCTATCTGAATGTCCGGAACCGCCGTTCGGAGATCGGCGTGTTCCGCGCTTTGGGAATCCCCGGCGCGCGCATCGCAAGCCTCTTCGTCGCGAAGGTCGCCCTGTACGGTCTCGCCGGCGGTATTGCCGGCTGCGCGCTGGGCTACCTGCTTGCGCCCGCCATCGTCGTAACCGAAGGCATCGTGATGCCGGATATCTGGGCGCTCGTTCTCATCGCCGGCGCTACGCCGCTCGCGGCGATTGTGTTTGGCCTACCGCCCATCGTTGCGGGCCTGCTTCAGGACCCCGTCGATGTGCTCCGGGAGGCAGCGGCATGATTCGGTTCAATGGCGTATCCAAGCAGTTTCGCAAAGGGGACACAACGGTGCGCGCCCTCGACAATGTCACCTTCGAGGTCGAGCCGGGCCAACTGGCTCTCGTACGCGGACCATCGGGAAGCGGCAAGACGACCCTGATCAATCTTGCGGCCGGACTCAGTCGCGCATCGCTCGGAAGCATCCACGTGGCCGGAACATGTATCGATGAGCTGTCCCTTCGCGAGCGCGCGGACTTGCGGGCCCGTGAAGTCGCGGTAGTCTTCCAGTTGTTCCACCTCGTGCCTTACCTCACCGCGCTCGAGAACGTTCTATTGCCGACATTGGCAACACCAGGCGCCGGCAACGCGCCTGAGCGCGCCCGGGGTCTACTGGCGGAGCTGGGCCTGGAATCTCGTGGTAATCACTATCCGGACGAAATGTCGGCGGGCGAGCGGCAACGGTGTGCTCTGGCAAGAGCATTGCTCAACGAACCCGCGGTCATTCTGGCCGACGAACCCACCGGAAACCTGGATCCCGCCAGCGCGGAAACCGTTCTGGCGCATCTGGACAACGCACGAAAGCGCGGCGCCACTGTGCTCCTCGTCAGCCATCAACCTGTCGACAGTATTCGCCCGGACGTCGTTTTCGAGCTGCGTGAAGGCAGGCTCCTCCCCTGAGTCTCCGTCAAACCGCCATGAACGCTTGGACGGGCGGTCGTACGGAGCTGCTGAAAGAGCCTGACGTCGATAGCGCGACCTCGATTTGTCCTGAGATTGCGGGGTCGGGCGTGTGGTTGGCGGCAACGTCCGGCACAAGGCCGGACGCTACAGCCGGAATCTCCATTCCTGTCCTCATCGCAATAGCTATACACCAGCGCGCGCCCCAAAGAACCCAAAAGCCGCTCCCCGAATCTTGTGGGGAACGGCTTGGGAAAACCCAGAAGGGCTCCTGATTAGCTTTCGCTCGTCTGTACAACAGCGCCAACCCAACTGCCGAAGTTCTCACCGTAGGTGCCTGCGGGGCCATTGGCAATCGGGTATTCACTCGGATAGCGCAGAAACGCCACATGGCCATCCATAAAGAGCACGTTTCCGCCGCCCGGCACGTGATTGTATGCGCCGATCGCGGGGAAGGGGTCGGGAAAGACACCCAACTTGAGCGAGTCACCCCACGCGTCGAACATCACCGGCAGCTCGCTTTGTGCCATGGCACTTCCCGCGGGATTGTTGATATCCGTAACGAAGAACCGTTCAATACCCTCACGAAGGTGCTGGTATTCTTTGGGCAACGCGGCGCCGTCATCATCAACAGGGCTGGTGGTGGCGCCGTCACCGCCAAGAAGGAGAGGCGTGATGCCGTTGCCCGCCGTGTCGCTCAGCGTGGGGGGATTGACCCAAGTCTTCGACTTCGTGATACCCCACGGGCACCCGTAGCCTATCACTGACGATTCAGAGTATGCGACGAAACCACCCCCAAAGTACGCGTCGTAAAACTGGCTGTACGTGAGGCCAAAAATGATGTCTTTCCCCTGAGCGCAGGACTTCGTCGCATAGGGGATATACAGGTACGACGGTAGGAGCGACGTGAGGGCTTCCAAACACGCCAGGGCTTCAGGGGTCTGGTTTACAGAGGCCATCTGAATGCGCGCATTCATGTCCCAGTCCGCGGCGTCCGACGGGCACACCGCGATCTGCATGTCCGTGCAGTATTCGGGATACACGGCACTACCCAGGATGCCCATCGGGTAGCCTCCGATATTGAGCTCCGTTCGCGCAATTCCCGGGAACATCTCGCCCTTGCTCTCATTGGCGTACATCTTCAGAACAAGACCCCATTGTTTGAGGTTGTTGGCACAGCTTGCACGCCGTGCAGCCTCGCGCGCCCGTGACAAAGCCGGCAGTAGAATGGCGGCGAGGATACCGATGATCGCAATAACTACGAGCAATTCAATTAGTGTGAATCCATGCCTTTTTCTCATGTCTTGCCTCCCTTCAATCAATCGCATAAGCTGCCTGTACTCTAATCTCACTGAACCAGACACCAAATGCACTATTGCCGCGCCCGCGCCCTAGGCGGTTTCGCCCGCACGCGTCTGTATCCTCCTTTCTTCGGGTGCTGCTTCCCTGCTGACCGGCGCGTGAACACGGAGTTCAGCCTTGAGAAAACGCTGCTGGACGGTGCGCTGCGGCGATTCAATGCGTTCCAGCAGTATTTCAGCGCTCTGACGGCCCATCTCGTCGCCAGCCTGTACCGCGCTGATCATCGGGATGCCAAGCGCCTCCGTCAGTTCATTGTCATCAACCAGAGCCACTTGCACGTCGCCCGGGACGTCAAATCCGAGTTCGGCCAGTTCGTCGAGCAGATTCGCGGCGATCCCATCATCGGCGCAAAGAAACGCCGTCGGCCGGCTGCGATACGCCATGATGCGGCTCACTACACTTGCCGGAGACCCGCCCGACGAGCCGAAAATCCCCATCAAATCCACGTTAAAAAGAATCGCTGCCTCTTTCAGGGCGCGCCGGTATCCCGAGAAGCGGTCTTCGGCCGCCGTGTTGTCGAGTCCCGACGTGATATACGCGATATTCTTGTGTTTGCGTCTGACAAGTGCCTTCGTCAACTGATACGCGATGTCTTCGTTATCCGTTACCACAAAATCGGTTTGAAATCCCCGCACGTACCGGTCCACCAGCACGAACGGGTAGCCTGATTTCTGGAATTTCCGGAGCAGATCCAGCGTCTTCTCGGCGGCATGTTGCAGCCAGAACGCCACGCCCTCGACGCCGCTGTTGCGCATGTTTGCCAGAAACTCGAACTCCGTCTCGTGACTGAAGCGGAGAAAATAGAACATGGTGTGAAAACCCTTGTCGGCCGCCGTTTGATTGAACCGGCGCACCACGCTCCGAGTGTAGTGGCATTCAAATTCGGGACATGCCAGAGCAACCGTCCGCCAGCCTTCGATCCGCAACGGTTTCTGCCACTGTGCCTTCGGGGCCACAAACGACCCGCGGCCGGGGCTGCGCACGATGTAACCTTCCAGTTCGAGGTCGCGCATGGCCTGCCGCGTAGGGTTGCGGCTGACATTGTACTGCCGCGCCAGTTCATGTTCCGATGCAAGCCGCGTCCCCTCGGCCAATTCCCCGCTTTCAATCTGGTTCTTCAGCTCGCGCTTGATGAAGGCGTACACAGGTATTTCGCGCGGAGTTTCCATCTGCTGTTATCCCTGTCCTGCCTCCCATGGTCTCAGATTTGTAATTACATCTATCCACACAATGTGATGACATTCTGACACACCAAACCGCAGGCGTCAACAGGTTCTGCCGCAAATATCCTAAGTCGCTCAATTCCAATGGTTTAGAAAGACGCCACCGTCCTCTGCGAACCTGTGATTACAGCTTCTTGCGGGGTGAGTGGCGATGCACCATTCCCTCATCAGGGCGGCAAATGGCATCAGAGGACAACGCCGCTGCTTCCGGTTGCCGGATGTCCGAGACGAGACTACTGTTCTGCAGGTACCGGAAGGATCAGAGCGCTGGGATACGCTGCGCTCATGTGCACCGCGTTGTGCGCTACCCGCATTTCCTCAGGAGCCTCTGGCGGAAAATCGGCCCCTGTGTTCGGGTTGATTTCAAATCGGGGGAAGTTGCTGCTTGACACATGCACCCCGATGCGATGCCCAGCGTTGAAAATCATGCTGATGGACCACAAATCGACGGTCAATTCGCCGAGCTCGCCGGGCGGAAGCGGCTGGGGTCGCTCAAACCCGTTGCGGAATTTGACCCGTTGGATGTTGTCGAGGAGCAGAATCTCCTTGCCGTCCGGATAGATGTCCACCAGTTTGGCCGTGAAATCCGTGTCCGGCGCATCCGAGGAGACAAATAGACGCAGCCTCACGCGGCCCGTCACTTCCATGGGCGCTTCGAGAGGAGCGGTGGCAAAACGAAGCACGTCGGGCCGCTTCCCCAATTCGCTCTGATCGAATGGCCCCGCCGGAAGGATAAGGTTTTGCCCGCCGTGAGTCGGGCAGGGGTTCTTCGGATCAAAGTCGTATTCGAGCGCGTCATCACCGGCGACAGGGGATTCAGCCGAAAGGCTCCTGTCCTTGTGCAGGAACAGCGCCTCGTCCCGGGTTTCGAAAGGAGGCCAATTCTGCGCCGTGCGCCATTCCTTGCCAGGCGCGTTGGGATCCGAGAAATCGCCGAGCGTGTAGTATCGCACGACAGCTTCGGTCCACGGCTGCGATTGGCCACCCAGAAGCCAGTGTTTCAGGAATCGCAGAGACGTGCCGTTGAGGTCGGCATCCATGAAATTGTCCGGAAGTTCGACGTCGCCGAATTTCTTTGTGGGCGCGTGCCCCCACGGCCCCATGATAAGCACTTGATTGCCGCGGGCGCGTTCTCCCCCTCTGTTTTGTCTGGAAGTGAAACTATCGATGGTTCCCTGGGCAAAAATGTCCCACCATCCCCCGACATGCAGCGTCGGGGCGTTAATATCGGGCGCACGTTTGTCGAGGTCATAAAGACTCCAAAACGAGTCATCGGTGGGATGGCTTTTCCATTCATCAATCACATGGGAGCTGCCCTGTTCCGATATCCATTTTTCGCAGAGGTTCTTTCGCCACACGCCGCCTTGATACGACAATTGACCATAGAATCGCGAAGGAGAGACCCAAATCACCTGGCATGAGAGATCCGGACACAACGGCGCGAGCAGCTCCGTCGAGATTCCCAGCGCCGACATACCGAACGTCCCGACCACGCCGTTGGACCAGGACTGCTCCTTGATCCATTCCACGGTGTGAAAACCGTCCTGGTGTTCGCCCCAACCATCGTCGCCAAAGACCATGTCGGCGCCTTCGCTGCCGTCGCGCCCCCGGGTGCTTTGAATCACGAAAGCGATGCCCTGCGAGGTGAACAGCGCTCCGAACGCCGCCCCTTCATCGCGGCTGTAGGGAGTGCGGGTCAGCACCGTGCATGCCGGCTCTTGACCCGCCGGAAGGTACACGTCCGTGGCCAGTTTGACACCGTCGGGCATGGCGACCTGGAGATTATGGCGGCCAGCGCCCAAACGTTCGGAAGGCGCCTCGGGCGCTTCGACTGGCGCCCCTGCGCCGCTCCCTTCCGCGTCGGCGTCTTGCGATACAACACCAGCGTTGCTTGTGACAGCCGGTTCACCCCCGCACCCGGCAATTCCACCCACCATGACAAACAATGCCGCGATGGCGCCAAAGCGCTTAAAGAAGTCTGCCGTCCACCGCAAAGTCAAACGCGAATTCAACAGTCTCATCTCACTCATCCTCCTCCCGCACACTCAGGCCGGCTTGGAGGGATTGTAATGACAATTCCGGCAAACGGTCAAGACAGTCGAAGCAGAATCATTACGTCCCCACCGAATCGGCCCTTCCCCACGCTAGCCAGGAATCCGCAGCGCGAGACCTTTGAAGTGTCTCTGGGCGCGGCTGCAAAATACGAATTCCCAGGCCGCCGTTGACGCGGCCTCCCTCGGCATTCCGTCAGGATCAAACCTCAGATGTTCGCGGCTGTGGCCTGGCAAATCTCGAAGAACCGCCACGGCTCCTCGCGACTCTTTGCACTCCAGCAGGCGAATCTGTCTTTTGGCCGAATCGTGACCTTCCGTCGCCCCCCCTTGGGCCGCCTGGCTGATGACCGCAGTCTACAACCGGAAGTATCCCTTTTCCGGCAGAATTCGCGTTTTTCTAAACTTAAGTACCATTTTCCGCGTGTCTTACGCAGCTTAGAAACTCTTAATTCCAAAAAACAGCGAAACCAAAGTCAGGACCAGCTTATCTATGCTACTTGACTTTTGGTATGTCCATACGATACCCTAATGTGAAGATACGGAGCGATACCCCTGCATCAACGGTTTTAGACCCCAACGTGACAGGCATATTTGGGGACTCACTGGATAGTAGAAATGCAGTGAATGCAGCCAAGCAGGCTGGAACTTCTGGCGGACGTGAGGGATTAAGTGTGAACGGGAGGCCAGAGAACACGTATCCCTAAAAGTATGTTTTGTGATAAGGTTACTAACTTTTGTCGTGATGTAGCGAAGTTAGCGGTGAGGGAGAAGTGCCGCGGGCTGAAAGTGGCGCCGATGTACGTCCCGCATCGGCAAACGGAAAGCCTTAAACTCAGAGGTGGAATATGACCAACAGTAACGATGTGACGTACTCCGTGAATCTAGACAGTCCTATCGCTGTCTATGTGCAAATCGAGAACCAGATCCAGTTCGCTATAGCATCCGGCCGTATCAAGCCGGGGTTCACCCTGCCGTCGGTGCGTGAAATGTCCCAGCTGCTCGACGTCAATCCGAACACGGTGACCAAGGCCTACCGGGATCTCGAGTTGCTTGAACTCGTTCATACACGGCGTGGCGTCGGCGTGACGATCGCGGAGAAGGCTCCGAAGATCTGCCGTGACAGAACGCGTCCCATGGTTAAGCACCATCTTGTCGACGCAGTTTCCGAGTGCATTGCGTGCGGATTGAGCGAAAGCGACGTGCGCAATATCGTCGAGAGCACAATCAGCAGCGGCACAAAGCCGTACGAAGCCCCGAAGAAAAAGAAATAGGGCTCCCCACAGTCTCAACAATAGATTAACCGCGCGGGGCGGGTACTATTTTCAGCGTGTAGGTCCCGCGCGTTTTTTGTACACAGCAGGGAGCTCCGAAAGCCTTCGACAGTATTGAGGCGCGCAGTAGAGTGTTGCGGCTGCCCTGCGCGAGGACGCCGCCACTCTTCAGGATGAGCACGTTTTCAATCCAGTCGCCAATCTCCTCTATGTGGTGGGTGACATAGATGATGGTGGGCATTTCGTGTGCCGCGGCAAGAAGCGACAAGTCATCGAGAAGGCGGTGGCGTGCCGCGGGGTCCAACCCGGCGCACGGCTCATCGAGCACCATCAATTGAGGATTGCAGACGAGTGCTCGGGCAATCAGTACGCGCTGGCGTTCGCCTTGCGACAGCGTCGCATACGCATGCCCTCCCAGGTGCTGTGCATTAACGCGCCCGAGAGCCCCCCGCGCCCTTTCATATTCGGGCTCCGAGAGAATACGGTATACGCCCATGGACGCATCCAGTCCTGAAGCGACAACATCCAACGCCCTGTCACCCTGAGGAAATCGAGACTCGATGGAGCTGCTGACCCATCCGACGGTTTTTCGGAGTTCAGGGATGTTGTAGGCGCCGAAACGCTTGCCCAACACGCGCACGCTGCCCCGGGTGGGCCATTCGTATCCCGTCACGATTTTGAGAAGGGTTGTCTTGCCCGCGCCATTAGACCCGAGCAAGGCCCAATGGCTGCCCCGTTCGATCCGCCACGAAACCCCGCGTAAGATGGCGGTTCCGTTGCGCTCGAACCAGATATCCTCCACATGCACGATGCCCATGGTGTCTCCTGCGTATTTCGGGGGAACCTGCTGCCGGACTCAGGCGGACCAGCCATCCCGGCCCACAAGCGGAACAAACATACAGCGAATGCTGTCGCGTTCGAAATACCGATCATCACCTTCACGCACGACCACTTTGAGCTGCTGCAAATCGCGGCTTCCCACAGGGCATACCAGGCGCCCCCCGAGCGCTAGCTGAGACCGCAGGGATGGCGGGATCGCGGGCGCGGCCGCGGTGACAACGATTGCGTCGTACGGGGCATGCTCCGGCCAACCCAGGGTGCCGTCCCCCACCACGACCGTCACGTTGTGATACTCGAGCGCGCGCAGCCTCTCCCTCGCGCTATCCGCCAGATTCTCAAAACGCTCGACCGAGATGACCTCCCCCGCAAGCTCGGCCAGGATCGCAGCCTGGTAGCCGGAACCGGTGCCCACTTCGAGGACCTTGCTCTGAGGCGTCACTTCGAGCAGTTCCGTCATCTTAGCCACCATGTACGGCTGGGAGATGGTCTGGCCGGAGCCGATTTCCAGCGGACGGTCTTCGTAAGCGCGCTGTTGTTTCGCGAGGGGCACGAAGTAATGGCGAGGCACGGCGCGCATCGCGGCAAGCAAACGCTGGCCAGTGATGCCGCGGTTCGCGATCTGATGCCGCACCATCGCCTCGCGCTCGCCCGCGTATGGATCGGATGGAATCATAAAGCCCTGCCTGCTACAAGAGGGGCATGCCGCGCGCCGGCCCGTGGTCCATTGTCAACAAAGCCACTACGACAGTACGCACCACCCAAATCAAAAACAACGTGGCAAGAGGACCAAAATCGACCGGCCCCATGTGAGGCAGCAACCGCCGCATGCGCTGAATCAAGGGCTCCGTGATGCGCCCAACCCAGGCCAGCCGCCCCGCATCGGTATTGACTTCAAGCCAGGGCCCGAACCACCGGAGCAGAATCAGGATCATGTACAAGGTCAGTATGCTGAAAACCGCATGTGCCACCATTAGAATCTACACTCCCGAATGCGCTCATAGAGCGGCCCCTGGGGCGTCAGGGTGCTCGAAAAAAGCGTTACACCAGCCACGCGGAACGGGCGCCCGTGAAAGTCCGCCAACGGCGCCAGAGCAGGCCCGAGTTGGCCCGCCTCCTCAGGCCTCCGAATCCGGCCCAACGTCAGATGCGGGCGAAAGGGCCGGTTCTCGGGTTTCAAGTCAATGCTTGCAGCAGCCTTTTCGGCCACAGTCTGGACTTCCGATAGCCCGCCCTCGAGCGGACCAACCCCCGCCCAGATTACGCTGGGATGCCGTACGTCAGGGAATGCCCCGGCACCCTGCACCGCGCACTCGAAAGCGCTTATGCCCGAGCATCCCTTTGCAAGAAACTCGCCGGCTATTCCGGCCTGATCGTCGTCGATCTCGCCCAGAAAACGCAAGGTCAGATGCATGCGGTCCGGCCGCACCCACGAAGCACGAATACCTGAGCGGCGCAGATGCTCGACCATTCCCTGTAATTCCCGCCGGGTGGCCTCCGGCAACTCGATGGCGATAAACGTCCGCATAACGGTATTACGAGCCGGCTCGGGCGCGTTCGAGGCGTATCCAAGCTTCGTCGTCCCCGCATACCTTGGGAATCCCGATATCCGCCACGACGAGACGCCCTACGTAGCGTTTGGCCTCGGGCATCACCAAGCCCTGCTTGGCGTACTGAAACGTGACCGTGATGTCAGCACGCACACAATTCCCGCAGACGGCGCCTGTGTCGGCATCGAGGCCGGACGGCAGGTCCACCGCCACGGTGTAGACCTCCGGCCAGGCATCGATGGCCGCCCGGATCGGGCCGGTAACCTCGCCTTTGACTCCCGTCCCCAGTAAAGCGTCGATCAGCACAGCGCAATCGCCCAGGGACATGACGTGTTTCCTCGCGGCGGCTTCGTCTTGCGCCGCAATGACCTTTCCCCCCAGATTCCGGTAGGCCTGAAGAAAGATCGCCGGGTCTCCCGTCAACTCGCCGGGATCGGCAATGACAACGACCCGCGGCTCGTACCCAGCCAGAAGGGCGAGACGTGCAACCACGAAACCATCGCCGCCATTGTTACCCTTTCCACAGACAATCCCGACGGGGCCGCGGTTCACGTGTTCGAACACCCGCGTGCCTGCCGTATTCATCAATACCACACTCGGGATCCCCACCTCCTCTATGCAACGGCGGTCGGCTTCCCGCATTTGATTCGCTGTCAATGCCTTCATGTGCGCATCTCCTCACATCCGGGCGGATTACCGCGGTAAAAAGGGCGGCCCGGAAGCATTCGGTGCCACTCCGTTATCCCTGACCACCTGCGCGAACCAGCGGCCGCTTTCTTTCACCGTCCGTTTCTGGCTGGCAAAATCGACATAGACCAGTCCAAAACGCATGGTATGCCCAAACGCCCACTCGAAATTATCGGTCATCGTCCAGTGGAAATAACCCTGAACCGGCACGTCATCCTCGATGGCCCGATAGACCTGCACGAGATTATCCCGCACGTAACGAATCCGGCGGTAGTCCCGCACGTTGCCATCAAAGTCCTTTCCATCAGGCACCGGAATGCCGTTCTCGGTGATGAGGATCTTCCCGGGGCTGTAATCCGCTTTCAGCCGCGTGAGCAGTTCGTACATCCCCGGCTCGTAGATCTCCCACATGCCCGAGTATTCCCTGCCCTCGGGATATACCTCCTCAGCCTGCAGAGGGAAAACATCGGGCTCGTGTTTCATCACATGGCGCGTATAGTAATTGACGCCCAGAAAATCGAGCGGCGCCGAGATGATGTCCATGTCCCCCGCCTCAGTTTTGGGCATGATGATCTCGAGCAGCCGTCCGATATCCTCCGGATAACTCCCTCTGTAGACAGGATCCAGGAACATGCGGTTGAACACCCCGTCAAACCGCCGCGCGGCTTCGCGGTCCGCGTCCGTATCCGTGGCGGGATGCACGGGCGCCAGGTTATGCGTAATCCCCACTTCAGGCAGCTTTCTAGCGGCGGCCCGGACGGCCTTCATGGCAAGCCCATGAGACAGGAGAAGATGGTGGATGGTCTGAAACGTAGCCATGGGGTCCGTCAGGCCCGGCGCATGGACCCCCAGGAAATGGCCCAGGAAACTATGTACCGCCGGCTCGTTGTGCGTGATCCAGTGCGAGACGCGATCGCCCAAACGCTCGACAACAACGGCCGCATAGTCGGCAAACTGCTGGCAGATGTCGCGATTGGCCCAGCCGCCCGCGTTCTGCAGCGCCTGCGGCAGGTCCCAATGGAAAAGCGTGGTATATGGGGTGACGTTCTTTTCGAGGAGCGCATCCACAAGGCGGTCATAGAAGTCCAGGCCCGCCTCGTTCACGGCGCCCACGCCCTCGGGAATAATCCGCGGCCAGGCGATGGAAAAGCGGTAGGCGTTCAAGCCCAACCCCGCCATGAGGTTCACGTCTTCCTGATAGCGGTGGTAGTGGTCTACCGCAACGTCGCCCGTCGTGCCGTCGCAAACCTTTCCGGGCGTGTGTACGAACGTGTCCCAGATCGACGGTCCGCGGCCGTCCTCGTTCCAAGCACCTTCAATTTGGTACGACGCCGTTGCCGTACCCCAAACGAATCCGTCCGGAAATCGCAGAAAACTGCCTTCCGCCATCTTCATAGACTCCTGTGCTACCCGTAAGCTCGCCGCATCCCATAACGGAGGTTGCCCTACTTTAGACCATTTCCCCGGGCCGCGCCAAATTGTTCGCCCCAGAACGGTCTGCAACGTCCTGTCACGAACACACAAGAGACGCAAGGGCTCTCTCTGTGGCTTGTCTGCCTATGCCCGTATGGCTGCGGTTCCAGACCAGACCATGAGCATGCTGGTCAGGCGGGCATTACGGTGGCTTTGCTCCGGGTGTGCTGAAGCTCGACCGCCGAGATGCGCCGCTCGAGCTGCGACCGGGAAATTTCAATCGCTTCCCGCGCTTCGTCGGCCGTCATCGTACCCACGGCAACCATGTCCTGATCGCGGATGGTCGCCCACGAGAAAGCCAGTCCCACAAGCGGAATGAGACGCCCGGCAGCCATGGGCTTGATGGTCAGAACCGGTTTCTTCGCGCCCGAGATGATGCGCTGAACCCAGTCGACCTCGAGCTGCATCATGAACCCGGCGGCGTTGTAAATCTGCACATACGTTTGCACATCCAGCCCCGCATCGTCGGCGTACAGGATGCTCTCGGGCATATGCGTCGAAAGCCCCGGGATCATGCCCCGCTCGCGAATCATCGAGCAGTAGGTGTCCATGCGCCGGATCTGCCGGCTGAGCCGGTCTACAAGAACGTCGGTTGTGGATTGGTGAGGCATGCAGATCGCCGTGCCGGCCTCGGCCTGTTGATCGAGAATCCCGGCCGTGTTCGAATCGGCGTGGGGATGATCCGAGATGTCCAGGGCAGGGGTGCCGATCCGGACGATGCGGCGGCCAACGCGATCCTCGGCGTCTTTGACCGCCTCGAGCATGTGCGCTTCGGTCATCAGGCCAATGGTGGTGTCAACGCCTTCCTTAAGGAACACTTCGAGGATATCCGCGATCCGGCGCGCGGACATGGTCTCGCGGATAAAGCTGTCCTTCGCGAGGCTGGTATGGGAATAGCCCAGGAACCAGTTCGTCCCAATCACCATCCGGGACACTGAAAGTCCGTCGATTTCAGTCCGTGGGAAGTCTGCCATTGTGTGCGCCTCCATTGTGCCGCTCGCCGCAAGTATATCCGAATCGGCGGAATTCTGGGAATTCTGGGGACACAATACTCAATTCCGGTCTTGCGCAGGTCAGTTGCCATAAGCGTATGGAGCATTTGCAGTCACAATTGAGTATTGTGTCCCCAGAATCCCGAGTATTGTGTCCCCAGAATCCCCCCGGTCTCGCGCAGGTCAGCTGCCATAAGCGCATGGAGCATTTGCAGTCACAATTGAGTATTGTGTCCCCAGAATCCCGCATGGGATATACTGGACGTTGACGCCGGGTTCCGGCCTCCAAGGGAGAACAGCGATGACAGCGGAGCGATGCATTCTCTTCATTGCGACGTCTTTGTTGATGTACGCCGCAGTAGTCCCGGCACAGGGGGGGGCGACCGTGACCGATGCGAACTCGCAACTGGTCTTGGGCATTGGCGGCAAGGCCCTCGCGGAATACCGGTACACGCTGGTTCCATACAAACCCTATATTTCGATATTCCGCACGCCGGAGGGCATAAACGTCCTGCGCGACGCCCCCCACGACCACCTGCACCACCACGCGCTGATGTTTGCCATCGGCGTGGACGGCGTGGATTTCTGGCAGGAAGGAAACGCCCCGGGCCGGCAGCTCCACCGGGAATTCGTCAACACAGGGGATCTGAGTCCCCGGCATGATACCGTGGGGTTCGTCGAGCGGCTCGACTGGCTCGGGCCCGAATCCGATAACCCGATACTTCACGAGAAGCGTACCGTCGAGATATTCGATCCGAAAGCGTTCGGCGCGTCGGTAATGACATGGGAAACCGAACTGACCGTGCCGGAAGGGAAAGAGAACGCCTCGCTGACCGGCTCGCATTATTTCGGACTGGGCATGCGGTTTCTTGAATCCATGGATAAGGAAGGCGCGTTCTTCAACGCAGACAACGCTGAGGGCGATTTGGTGAGGGGAGACGAGCACGTCACGCGCTCCCGGTGGTGCGCGTACACCTCGATGGCCGACGGGAAGCCGGTCTCGGTGGCCATGTTCGATTCTCCGGACAACCCGCGCCATCCCGCCTGGTGGTTCACCATGAGCACGCCGTTTGACTATCTCTCCGCCACGCTGAACCTCTACCGCGAGCCCATGGAACTGAAAGCGGATGCGCCGCTACGGCTGCGTTACGGAGTGGCCCTGTGGGATGAACGTGTGGACGCGGCCACGGTCGAGCGGACCTGCAAGAAATGGGTCGAAGCCCAGCAACCGGCCAAGAGCAACTGAGTCATTTCGAACGTTCGAGGATAACGATTTGATACCGGAAGAGGAGGAGCACACAGTGGACAGCAAACAAGCGAATAGCGGAACTTCCCTGACCCGGCGGACGTTTATCGGCCGCAGTGCATCTATCGCCGCGGGCATGGCGGCCCTGAAAGCGGGCCCGGCCATCGCGCAAACAGCCAAGAGCGCCAACGAGAAACTTGGCGTCGGCCTCATCGGTTGCGGCGGGCGCGGCATGGGCCATATGGGTACGTGGAAATGGCTGGCCGAGAACGGAGGCAACGTCGAGGTCGTGGCAGTATGCGACGTGTACCGGCCCCGCCTGGAACGGGCGGCTCAAGCCGCTGGAAAAGCCAAGAGCTACATGGATTACCGCGAACTCCTCGCCAATCGGAACGTTGACATTGTCAGCATCGCCACACCTGACCACCATCACGGTCACCAGGCCATCGACGCCATGCGCGCGGGCAAAGCGGTCTATTGCGAGAAACCCCTGACCCATTGGAGCCAGTTCGAGGTTGCCAAGGAGATCGCCAAGACCGCCCGCGAGACCGGGCGGGTTTTCCAGTTGGGTACGCAGGGCATGTCCGACCCTGCGTGGTGGCAAATGAAGGCGCTGGTCGACGAAGGCCTCATCGGGCAGCCGCTTCACGCCGAGTGCGGTCTTTTCCGCGTAGGCGATTGGGGCGAGCGCGGCATGTCCGTTGACGACCCGAACGCCAAACCGGGCAAGGAACTCCACTGGGATGCCTTCTTGGGGGACCGCCCGAAGCGGGATTTCGATGTCAGCCGGTTCTTCCGCTGGCGCATGTACGAAGACTACGCAGGAGGGCCAAGCACGGACCTCTTCCCCCACTCGTTCACGCCCGTCACAACGATGTTTGACCTGAAAGCCCCCGCGTTTGCCGTGGGAACGGGCGGCATCTACCGGTATCCATTGAATGAAACGCAAAAGGAAGACCCAAACGAAAAGGTCGAGCGCGAGGTGCCGGACACGTTCAACATGCTGGTCGATTATCCCGGCGGCATAACATGCGCAATCCTCGGCACGCAGGGCAATGGCTACCAGGGCACCGGCGGGCGCGGGTCAGGCGCCAAGGTCCCGGTGTTGCGAGGATGGGAGGGCTCACTCACCCTCCAGGGCAATGAAATCGTGTTCGACGCGTCGGGCACGTCAAAGAAAGAACCCCAGAAGTTTCCCGTCCAGGGCGAGGAGAATATGGGCGAGTACTTCCGCAAATTCGTGGAATGCGTGCGTGCCGGCAACACCGAAACGCAGAGCCCGGCCGAACGCGCGTACTATACCCAGACCGCCCTCATCATGGGTTACCTGGCTCTGCGCAACGGCAAGACCGTGCGGTTCGACCCGGACAACGAAACGTTGATCCTGTAAAGCATGCGCCTCCCGGAGGCGCGCATATGAGT
The DNA here is from genome assembly GCA_035416745.1 of Candidatus Hydrogenedentota bacterium. Taxonomy (NCBI): domain Bacteria; kingdom Pseudomonadati; phylum Candidatus Hydrogenedentota; species Candidatus Hydrogenedentota bacterium. The sequence goes on from DAOLNV010000009.1 coordinate 93,695, forward strand.
GAATTTGACAAGCCGCGACGAGATTTCGCATGATATGGCACTGTGTGCGGCGGCGGATTGTGCGAGAGGCCCGCGCATACCGATTAGGAAACAACGCACCCACTGCGTATAGCCTTATGAACGGAGGATTCGACTGTGGCGAAGAAAGAAAACCGCATGCAGGTCATCCTGGAGTGCACCGAGGCGCCGGGCACCTCAAGGTATCACACATTCAAGAACGTGCGTAACACCACAGGCCGCCTGGAGTTAAAGAAATACAACCCGCGCCTGCGCAAGTACACGGTCCACCGCGAGAAAAAGTAGCACCACACACAACGCCCTACGCATTCCATATCGCCGCTCCGAGGTCTTCCGGAGGCCTCCAGCGGCGTTACATTGGGCCCGCTTCCCGGCGTCCCGCGTGCCAGACACGCGCGACGGCCTCTGCTGTTGCGGCGAGCAGTTCCGGGGCGCGCTCCATTGCAGCCGCGAGAGACATCGGTCCGGACGCGATCGAAAACACGGCATCGATCCCACACTCGTAGACGGTTTCGTAGCCGGGTCCGAGACTGCCGGCAATCGCCACCACGGGGATGCCGCGCTCCCTCGCCACCTTCGCGACGCCCGCCGGGGTCTTGCCAAACGGCGTCTGGCTGTCGATGCGGCCCTCGCCGGTGATAACCAGCTCCGCCCCGGCAATCCGCGCCATTAGACTGCACGCTTCGGCCACGAGTTCCACGCCGGGACGCAGCACTCCGCCCGCAAAGGCCAGCAACCCGGCACCGAGGCCTCCCGCCGCCCCCGCGCCGGGGGCCTCAAGCACTGATACCCCTGTTTCCGCCTCGACAACCTCTCCAAAATGCCGCAGTGCGGCGTCCAGTTCATCGACCATCTCCGGCGTAGCGCCCTTCTGAGGACCATATGTGCGGCTCGCTCCGCAGGGTCCGCAGAGGGGATTATCCACATCGCAGGCGACTTCGATCGCGCATTCCCGAAGGCCGGGATGCCGGTTCGAGAGGTCAATCGTGGCCAACCGGGCCAAGGCCGCCCCTCCACGGGGCAGTTCACGGCCCCGGGCGTCGCGCAGTGACACGCCCAAGGCCTGGGCCATGCCCGCGCCGCCATCGTTGGTCGCGCTGCCGCCGATCCCGATGATGATGCGCGAGACCCCCCGCCTCAGGGCGTCGCGCATTACTTCACCCGTCCCATAAGTGGTTGCGATACGCGGATCCCGGTCTTCAGGACGCACAAGCGGAAGCCCGGATACCGCTGCCATCTCGATAACGGCGGTTGTCCCGTCGCCCAGCAGTCCGTACCGCGTCGAGACCGGCTCACCCATCGGCCCGGTCGCCGTCAACTCGACAATACCCCCGTTCGTGGCCGCGACCAAGGCGTCCACGGTGCCCTCACCCCCATCCGCCATGGGGACACACACAATCTCACTGTCCGGAAGCGCGCGACGGACGCCTTCGGCAAGAGCACGAGCTGCTTCCGCGGCTGTCAGGCATTCCTTGAACGAATCCGGCGCAATAGCAATCATCTTGCGATATTCCCTTCAGACCGTACGGAAGTAAGACCCCCCGGTCCGTTTTTCGACGTTGGGGAATGATTGTGCCGCTTGGTATGCGGATTGCGCAAATCGACGTGGTATGATGCCTGCCAACGGGACCGTGCAATTCTCTGAACCAGGGAATGACCCATGCCTCAGAGACCCCTGACAACGACCGAAAACGGCGTGCTCACGATGCTGCCTTACGAATGTATGTGCGCGCCTGCGCGAAAGTTACGCGACACATACGCCATTACCCGCGGAGCCCCGCTATTCAAACGCGAATTCGGCTACTACTCGCTCGAAGCCTGGCGCGCCCAGGGTCTGCCGGAAAGTGCCGACCTGGCGCAGGTGTTCGATTACGACCCGCCGGGGAACCATTCGCTCAACCAATTGGGCTGGTGCGAAGCGGCGTTCGTGCCCGAATTCGAGGTTAAGGTCATCGAGAGCCGCGGCGGTTACGAAGTCGAACAAGATCGTGCCGGCCGCCACGTGCTGTATTTCAAAGGCCGCCGTAACGGGTTTATGCCGGACTACCTCGAACACCCCGTGAAAGACCAGCGAACCTGGGAAGAAAACGTCCAATGGCGGATGGACCCCACCTCGCCCGAACGGTACGCTGACCTGCGCGAACGCATGTCCGAGGCCCGTGCCTGCGCCGCCCAGGGAATGATGATTGTCCAGAACGTCATCGGCGGATACATGTATCTGAGAAGCCTCATGGGACCCGAGCCCGTGCTATGCGTGTTCTACGAGGCGCCCGAATTGATCCACGACTGTATGCGGGCTTGGTTTGCGCTTGCCGACGCCGTCATCGCACGCCACCAGGAGTTCGTCACCATCGACGAATTGTTCCTGGCCGAGGACATCTGCTACAACCATGGCGCGCTCATCGGCCCCGAGACCATGCGCGAATTCCTCCTGCCCTATTACCAGCAACTCATCGCCAACGTACGGGCTCGACAGCCCGATCAAGGCAGGAAACTCTACATCCAAATCGATACCGACGGCCACGCGCCGGCTGTCATCGACGTATACCGCGAGATGGGCATGAATGTCATGAGCCCCTTCGAGGTCGCCGCGGGGTGCGATGTGGTCGAACTGGGGCAGCGCTACCCGGACCTTGTCATGTTCGGGGGCATCGACAAGCGCGTCTTGGCTCATTCGAAAGCAGCCATCGACGCACACCTCGAACGCATTCTGCCGCCGATGCGCGCCCGAGGAGGCTACATCCCCACTTGCGACCACGGCGTCCCGGAGGAAGTCACCCTCGACAACTACCTTCACTACAGAAAACGGTGCGTGGAGCTGGGCGGGTGATGCCGTTATCCGAGTTTGCGAGACGCCACCGAGTTGCCCTGCTGGCCGTCCTGGCCACCGTGTGCGTCACCGTGTTCCTGGGAGCCGGCACGCTCGGAGTAACCTTCCTGAGCGACGATGTGGCCCTTATCACCTGGGGACGCGAAGCCATCGGACCTGGTTTCTGGAGACCCTGGCTCGGGAACCAGCTCACCGGCGAGGCCGGCTCCCCCCCGTACTATCGCCCGCTGACCCTCGTGTCTCACGGCGTCGACGCTGCCCTGTGGGGATGGACGCCCGCGGGCCACCGCCTTACCAGTTTGATACTGCATTTCCTCGACACCCTGCTCGTTTTCGCGCTGGTACGGGTGGTCTTGCCTGACCGGCCCAAGATGCTTGCCTTCTGGACCGCGGTGTTGTTCGCGATTCACCCCGTCCACGAGACCGCGCTCTGGTGGATATCCTGCCGGATGGAACTGCTCTGCGCGTTCTTCTACCTCACATGCGTAATTCTGTTCGGCGTGTTTATGAAAGAGCGGAAAGGCTGGTTCCTGTTCCTGAGCACGTTGGCTGGCGTATTGGCGTTAACCGCCAAGGAAATGGCATACACCCTTCCATGCATATGTTTCGCGCTGGCCCTGCTGAAGGCGGGTCCACGGCCCCCGGCCGCACGATTCCGAACGGCCTTCCTTTGCGCGTTGCCCATGGCCATCGTCGCGGCAGGATTCATGGCCCTGCGCCTGACACGAATGCCTGTGGGAAACACCCTCTTCGCTCTCGACGTGACCCCAAGGTATGTTCTGGCGGTCATCCGGCTCACGGCCCGCTACCTGGCGTTTCCATTTCACCTCTCGCTTCGCCAGTTGTTGCGCGAACTGCCCATGGCCATCCTGGCAGGATTTGCGGCGCTGGCCGGACTGCTTTGGCCCGTGCGGCGCCGCTTGTTCTCGTTGCCCGTGGCACTCGGGACCGCGTGGACCCTGGCCACCGCCATCCTATTGGTCCGGACCATGAGCCCATGGACACTTTACCTGCCTTCGGCGGGGTTTTGCCTGGCGCTGGCGGCGTTTGCACCAATGACCCTCAGACCACGGGAATGGACCGCGGCGGTCCTGACGTTGCTGGTGCTGGCAGCCTATACGCTGCAACTCGAGACGCGGAAAGACGCGTGGCGAGAGACTGACCGCGTTACCCGCGCGTTCATCGAGGAATTCAAGGCCGTCACGGCTGAAGAAGGCGCAAGAAAGCCCGTCATCGTGTGCGCTCCGGGGGCAGTAGCCGATATCCCGGCGCTCTTACATTATTTCGAAATGCGCATGCGGCTCGAAACCGGGCTGCGGGACCTCGATCCGACGGCCCTGACCTTCGTCATGCTCCCCGCCGATCACAACCGCCAAGCCATAACGTTCAAGAAAACGAGCGATACCGGATGGCTTGTGAAACCAGGAGACCCGGAGACTACATTCTTGTTTCCTCACAGGGGCTACGAATTTCAGCAGTATCCGTCAGGCACTCTGGTCAAAGAGCCGTGGGGGACCCTGCGCCTTCGCGGCGCCAATGTCCCCGGCGAATCCGCCGCCCTCGAGGTTCAACTCACGCCATCCGTCGCAAAGGAATGGAAGAACCGCGAATGGTACGGGTTCAACGGCAAGAAGCTCATCGCTTTCCCTGCTATCACAATGCCTTGACGGCCTGCGAGCCTTTCACAAATGCCCCCTGCAAGCGCTACACGCCGGTACCTGCTATAATTCAATTGGATTCCGAGCACAGATGGGAGATGCATTGATGCAACGGTATGTGTGCGACGGCTGCGGCAAGGAAATGAAGCGAACCGACACCCGCTACAAAGTGAAGATCGACGTTCGCATTGCCAAAGGCGACCTCGAATTCTCACTCCTTGACCTGTTCCGCGACCACAAGAAGGAGTTGGAGGACCTGGTCAGGCAATTCGCAGACAAGGACCCCAAAGAGCTCGAAGAGACCATCTACAAGGGATTTGAGCTGGACTTGTGCCCCGCGTGCCAGCGCGCTTATATCCGCGCCCCCCTGCGATTCCATCCCGAGCAGGGTCTTCCGGACACCGGCATCGACATTGACGCGTTTCTGCGTTCCCTGGAAGCGGCCAAAGACGAGGATGCACCGCCCGAAGAATGAGCCCTGGTCATGGCCGGAAGGCTATGTAACGGCGGGAACGATTGCCATAAACGCGCACACGGGATGGCGGGGATCAGTACCCGCACACGTCAGACAGGCGTCGCGTAGACCCAACATGGCGAAAAAGGGCGGCGCCGTCTTTGATCAGCGTTGTTTCTCGTCGGATGGGAGTGCGTCTTGTTCCCCTTGGGGCTCTGAGGAAGCGGTCTCCGTGTCTTTGACCGCTTGTTCGGGCGCAGACTCATCGTCCTCGGAGACGCCCTGTCCGTCGTCGCGAATCGCCACAATGGCCCATAGCGTCAACGTGGTGCAAAGAAGACCCATGAAGAGTAAGTAGCCAATATTCATAGCCAATCCTCAGCTGAGAGCGTCTCGAATGTCCCTTTACGTCCCGTTCGAATCCTTGCGGCCGATCATATCACCGCACCGGATCGCGCGCAACAGACCGGGCAAGCAATCATTTAGGCAGAAACGGACCTTACGCAAGCACGGATCCCACGCGCCGTGAACCAGAATGGGCGGAAATTTCCCCGCGCGGCCTGATCGTGCTACACTCTCTCCGTGATAAAGGAGATTTATTCGATGAGGCACTCATTCCCCGTTATGCAGTTAAGCAACGCCGTCCTTGCAGTGGTCCTCGTATGCGTCATCGCTTCATGCGGAGGCATCGTCGACAAAGACCGTATCCGCATCGCCAAAGTGGGCGAGCGTTACATTACCCGGGGCGATCTCTTCCGCCATCTGCGGGTGATGACGCCCGAGGAACGCCCCCATATCAATAACCGGGGCGATCTGCTCAAGGTTCTTGAGAAATACATCGACGAGGAATTGCAGAAGCAGGTGCTCGCCAGCGCGCTCACGGAAGGCGCGCTCGAGGAACCTCCCGGCGAGCAGGTTGCCCGCCTCTTCGACGCGCAACACCCCGAGATGAGCGTTCTCCCAGACGATCCCGAGCAGTTCGGCATGACCCAGGCCGACATCGACGCGATCAAACAGAAACGCCTGCAGGGCATCGAGGAGTTGAAACAGGTTCTGCTCCGCCAAGAGGCGGTGATACGGGCGGTCCAGCAGGCCGTGGAGGCCAAGGAAATCGAGATCTCCCCGGAAGAGCTGCAGAAAGAATACGATATGCGCAAGAGCGAGCTCTTCAACCCCGAAAAAGCAACCTTCCGAGGGCTGATCTTCCCCGTTCAAACAGCAGACGCCGGCCCCAACTCAGCGGAGGCGCGCAAGCGCCTCGTCATGGGAGACGCATGGGACGAGGTTCTCAAGTCGTTTCTCGAAGCGCGTAAGGCCATCCCGCTCCAGACTACCTTCGTCAACAGCGGCCAGCAGAAGTTCCAGTCATTCTGGGAACAGGCATCAGGAACGCAGAAGGGCCGCATATTGGGTCCCATGATTATCGAGAATTGGGAAATGGTGATCCCCGGCGCCGAAAAAGAGCCGCAACGCACAGCTCTCACGGGCTACCTCGTCGCCGAGATCCTCGAAATCACGCCGCCTTCCCAGAAGACCCTCGAGGAGGCCGAACAAGACTTGGCCCCCGCGCTCTATTACGTCAAATTCATGAAGGCTTTGCGCCAGAAGCTAGGGGTCGAGATTTACGAAGACAGGCTACCCGAACCAAGCCTTTTCCGTGAGAAGTCGGACGACCCGCTCGTCAACTCGCTGTAGACATTCTCCGCCTCAGATTGTCTGGTCAGTGTGCTCGCCAATTCCGTAAACGGCAACCGCATTGTCGTTCAGGAAGGCCTGTGCGACGCGGTGGAGAGCGTCGGGCTTCAAACCAAGGCGGTGCGATTGCCCCGCGAGCGCTTCCGTAACAATTTCCCGCGTGAACAAGGACGCGCCAACCGCCATCTCGACCGATGTCGCGTCGTTACCAGCCATGACCTTGTTCGATGGCACATAGCTCAGCCACGATTCCAACGCATCGCGCAGGAACACCGGGTTCAGGATAGGCATCCAGCAGGTGTCAAGATACACGTTGGGATGGTACTTGGCCAGCCAGCCCGCCTCCCGGGTATAGGGCCAGCAGTGCAGAAGCACGATCTTCTGCTTTCCATAGCGCTTCGCAAGCGCCGCAAGCGGCATGGGCGAAGATTGGGTCAGGTTGTGCGTGCCCGTGTGAATCTGATGCGCCCACCCGCGATCATCGGCCTGCCGGCAGCATTCGTGAACCACCCAGTCCTCAAACACCCGCACCTGTCCGCCGTCCAGCGCGCCAGTCCACGCGACATCCTTGTCTTCAACTGGCAAGAATTCGAGGGAGCGCTTATACGCCTGCAACTGCTTTATCCCAACGGCCCCCTTTGCCGCGGCAAGATCGAGCAGCGTGCCAATGAACCGGCGCCAGCTGGCGGCGTCGCGCGGTACGACGCCCAAGGTCTGTTCGAGCGTATCCCGCCGGGGGCACTCCTCTTTCCAGAACGTCAGGAGCGGATCGATACGCATCACGCTGTGCGTGAAGGATGCTTCGAGGCGAGCGGTTTCATTCGTCGCATCATGTAGGTAGAACTCCGGGTGGACCGGGCGTATCAGCTCCGAGAACGCCGCCCGTTTCATGACTTCCAGGTACCACTGAAACACCCTAGAATAGTTGCGGCAGATCGCCTCGTCCAGGGCCAGCCAGCTGCTTGTAGAAACTTGCATGATATCCACATCATAAAGATCGGCGAGCCCGCGCCGGATGCACTGAAACGTCCCCGTCAGCTGCTCGCGCTCGAGCGCCGGCCGGAGAGCCTCGTACGCTTCCGAAGGGCGCTCGTGCGCCCAATCATGGAAACTTGCCGCCTTCGCCTGCCGGGCCCACCCATCGAGGTCCTCGCCTCCCGAGGCCAGCATTCCGCGAAAATACGGGTCGAGCAGGATATCCATGAGGCCCGTATCCCGGTCAGGCACTGCCCCCCTTTCCATGTCCGCGCGAAACCCGCCCTCCACGGCGCCTATCGAGTCAATACTGCCCCAGTGTTCGTGGGAACAGAAAATGGGGACGCGCGACAGGTTCGGCATTGACTGTTCTCCTTCACCTGACGTCTCTAGACGTTCCGCGCGGGCCGGGCGATGCTCAGGATTCTTCGGACTTGTTCAGCGCGGCGATCCGCTCGTACACATCCTGTTTGTCTTTCTCGATATCGTAGTCCATGTCAATGTGGCGGATAATCCCTTTCTTGTCAATCAGGAATACCGACCGTTTGGCATAGCCGTTGCCGTCCTGGTCGCGCACCGGCACCTTGAAGGCCTTCACGATCCTGCGCTCGCCGTCGCCCACTACGTTGAACGGCAGCTGGTACTCTTTCTTGAAGCGGTCGCTGGAATCCTGGGGCTCGACGCTGATCGCGAACACCTCGGTGTCGGCATCCTTGAAACGCGAAAAATCGTCGCGGTACCCGCACATCTGTTTCGTGCAGCCCGCCGTGAACGTCCTGGGATAGAAGGCAAGCAGCACATTCTTCTTGCCCTGGAACGATTTCAGTTCCACCTGGTTCTTCTCGCCTTCCGTGTTCGTTGCCACAAGCTTGACGTTCGGCGCAACGTCTCCCACCCGCAGCGCCTCTTCCTTCGCGCTATCCCCGGCAGTCTCGACCTCGCCAGCCAGAACCTGTAACGACAGCCCGGTGCACACAAGAATAGCTACGGCTCCCAATACAAGCATGTTTCCCATATGGAACCTCCTTCAAGTCGACGAAAACACGAGCATCGCGGACCTAAAGGAAACGCTTGGAGGACAAGTCCTATTTCAGCCCGGGCCGGCCGGATTCGTCCAGCGGCGGTACATAGCGCCCCCGGGCGATGATGTCGCCGGGGTCCAGGGCCTGCTTGATCTCGCGGGCCACTTGCCAGAACACGTCTCCCCCATTCCGAATCTTTTCCATTCCGCGAAGCCCCGTCCGGTACGGGACGTAGCCGTCCTGAATAAGGATTTTCATGGCGGCATCATAGCATTCCATGGCGCGGGCCGTCTCTTCGGGCGCCGATTTGTCGAAGGCCACATTGAGGATGCCGATCATCGAGCGCTCGTTGAGCAGCGTGAACGTCGCCAGCAGGTCGAAATCGTATTGCGCAAGGACCGGCCCGACCAAGTCCAGCACGCGGCGGGCGTCGCGCCCGGTCACGGGCAGCACTGGCGAAAACCACATCAGCCCGCAACCTGTCTCGAGGGGATCCTTCGGGTCGGATTCATGCTCGGGAGGGTGCCGCAGACGCCACTGGGTGCCGTGGACCGATTCGCCGGCCGGTGCGCCTTTCATCTGGGCGTATACAGGCCGCAACGATGCAAGCTGTTCGGAGAGTTTGCGCATCCCGAAGCGTTCCGCGGCGCGCGCGATGCGTTCGCCGAGTGCCAGCTTCGCGTCACTTACGAAGACCAGCTTTCCAATGGGCCCAAGCGCGCGCCGGAGATGCCGCCGCATACCGCGCACGTGCCCGCGCGTGCCCGTCAGCGCCCCGCCCACGCTCCACGGGCCGATGCCGTGCATATGCCGCAATTGCTGCCTGAAACGCTCCGGAAGCGCCCCCAATTCGCCCGCGGACTCCCAGGGGTAGTGAATCCTGCTGCTGAGCACGCGCAGATCGTTTCCGATGTGAATGGCCGAATCGAGCATCTTGCGCAGGCGGAACGGGCGCAATGCATCTATCAGACGCTCGAGATCCCCGTCCTCTTTCACTGTGCAGAAGAAGAAACAGAAGGCTTCCGGCTGCGGCATGAGCCAAAGGCCAATCTTCGTCACGATGCCGAAATTCGATTGGCAGAAGATCCCGTCGAGAAACGGACCCACCCCGTAACGGTACACGCGGCCGGCTTTGGCATTCGCAAAATGGCCGAATCCGGTCTCGAGTACACGGCCGTCGGCAAGCACCACTTCCATCCCGCAGCAGGTCTCGAAATGGTCGCCGTAACGCGTGTGCCCGAAACCCCGGTCGAGCGTATTGCCCACCAGGCTGGCTTCCGGGCCCGCACCAGTGCTATCCATCCACAATCCGGTCTCATGCTCTGCCAGATACTCGTACAATTGACCCTGCGTCACCCCCGGCTGGATGACCGCGTACGCCAGCTCGGTGTTCACCTCGAGGATCTGGTTCATTCGCGAGAGATCGACGATCGCCGCGCCCGGCGTAGGCGCGCAGGCATCGCCGTATCCCCAGTTCCGGCCGCGTGATATTGGATAGACCACCGCGCCGTGCCGCCCGGCGATGCGCACGATCTCCTGCACCTGCGCGGTGGATTCCGGAAACAGGATGCAAGCGGGACGCGGCGCGGTGTCCTGCGTGGTCCTCGAGTAGCGCTCGAGCGTTTCCTCGTCCGTCCGGACATGCGCCTCGCCCAAGGCGCGTGTCCACGCGCCGATAGCCGCATGCAACGAATCCGCCGTGGACATGGGCCCCCCTTTCACGAATGGCATCGGCGATCAGTATACCCTCACGGCCTATGAGAGGGAAAAGGAACGCTCGCGCCGCCTCAAGAGCGCCAAGGCGCAACGTGAACAAAAGCAACCGCCCGGAAACCGCGCCTCCGGGCGGAAACAGTGAGCGGTATGCAAACGGGCTTACGCCATCGCGGCCAGTTCCTGCTCGGCCAGAGCGACCGCTTCGAGGGCGGATTCCGGCGTCACAAGCGACGGTTTCTCGCCCTTGTCAATGCACTCAAGAAAATACTTCTCTTCGAGCAGGTACCCGTCGGCAGGATCAAGTTCGGGAGTCAGCGCCCCCCCGTCCTCGGGATACACGTGCAGGTTCATGTCCACCGTCGAGTTGAACTCGAACGAGGCCTTCTCGAGCGCTATTCGGAACGCCATCCGGAACGGAAACTTGGGCATGAAGTTCCAGGCGCCATGCAGGCTGACCACAGGACCGTCCTTATACGTATACAGCGCCATGATGTCGCCCACGCCTTCGCCCGGGATGTTTACGCCCGCCGCTTCGAGCTTCGCCGGTTTCCCGAAGCAGTAGTTGACGAAATCCACGTCGTGGATGTGCAGGTCCACGAGCGCGCCGCCGCCGCGAGGATTGTCCAGAAGCCAGTTGTCCCAGCTCCACGTGGGTTTGGGACTGTTGCGCACGAAATGGGCCGACAGCACCTTGCCGTATTCGCCCGACTCGATCAGCTCGTACGCCTTGGCATATGCCGGCCAGAACCGGATGCATTGGAGCACCATGAAGTTCTTGTCGTACCCTTTGAGCGCCTCAAGGATCTCCTTGCCCTCTTTCGCGTGGCGCACAAACGGCTTCTCGCACATCACGTGCTTGCCCGCCTTGATGGCCTTCAACGAGTACTCCTTGTGCAGATTGGTCGGCAGGCCGATCAACACGATCTCGACGTCCGGATCGGCCAGCAGTTCGTCGCCGTCGCTGTAAGTCTTGACCCCGTCGAGGCTCAGATCGCCCCCGAGCGCAATATTGCCTTCCTGTACGGCCCCTTTGCCCAGGTTTGCAGGGTTCTTGTCGGCGACGGCCACGACTTCCGCCATACCCGTCCTGCGCAACGAGCCGAGGTGCATCTTCCCGATGAACCCGAGTCCGATAATTCCCACCTTGTGCATGATCCTCTCCTTTTTTCGCTTCTCTAACCCGCGGAGCGCCGCTTTCTCAACCATACTGTTCGAGCAGCTGGCGCATATCCTTGGCAACCTGGCGCGCCAGCTGGGGATCGGGCAAGCCCTTGTCGCTCACGAGCATCTCCGAGGTGATGTACCCGTCGTAACCGGCCTTCTTGAGCGCCCCGAACACGGCCTTCCAGTCCAAGGTGCCTTTCATAAGGCTGTCGGTGAAGTCCGCCAGCGTGCCGCCGCCGTCGTGGGCCGTGAAGTTCTTGACGTGCACCCGGCCGATGCGTTTGCCGCCCAGAATCTCGATCCAGTGCTCGGGATAGCCCGTCAGCAAAACGTTGCCCGCATCGAAATAGGATTTCACGTACGGCGAATCGAACGAATCGATGTACTGGACAAGCTCAAACGGCCCCGTCAAGAACTTGTTCCAGACGTTCTCGATGCAAAGGGCCACGCCCGCCGCCTTCGCTGCCGGCAGGAGTTCCTTGATGGACTTCTGCGAGACCTCCCACACGGTCTTCGACGGCACAACCGGCCGCGACGGATCGAACGGCACATTCACGGCGCCCGGTACCACAAGGATCGCATCGACCCCGAATATCCTCGCCGCGTTGATGTAAGCCTTCGTGAACTCGACGGCCTCCCGGCGCTCGGCCTCGTCCGGACTCGACAACGACTTTCCCCAATAGAATCCAGTCGCCATGGACGAGATCGAAAAGCCCATCGCATCGATGCCCTTCTTCAATGCGGCCAGGGACGATTCGGAGGCTTCCGGACTCAGCTCCCCCGCGCCGAAACACAGCTCGATGGCATCGTACCCCGCGTCCTGGGCAAGTCTGGCCGCTTCGAGCACGGGCGTCTCGTTATTGAACCCCCCAACGGTCCATCCGCTTACGCTAATCTTCATGGCACAACTCCCTTGGATAAAGGTTCCAACCTTCCGGCTGAATGCTTGCGTTTTTGCGCCCCCGGCACGCCCCGCGGAAACAGACCACCTTCCGCCAACGCGCCGGGATACCTTTCAGCACCTCTAAAGTACCCCAATCTGGCAGGAGGATCAATCTGGGGAGCGGCTCGCGTCAGGCGGGCGTGGCGGTTCCGGCCTTGCCGACGGCGTTGATGTGGTCGATCACGCCGTCGAGTTCTCCCCGGTTAAGGAACCCGATGGTCATGGCGTCGACGGTGCCGAGTCCTATGACGAACGTGAGCGATTCGGGGATCTTGGCAACGATGTTGGGGTCGCCTTCGCCGAGGATCTTCATACCGAGGACGCCTTTGCCGGCGTCGTGAATGGCTTTGATTACGGGGACGACTTCCTCGACGGGGCCGTCCATATGGCTGTTGAATGGGTTGATTCGGACCAGGACCACGTCGGCCCATTCGGTGGTGGGAACCTGTTTCAAGGAGGCCAAGGTATGGCAGGACACACCGACGGCGCGTATCTGGCCTTTGGCTTTGGCTTCGGACAGGACGTCGCGGGTGGCCTTGAACTGGTCAGGCCAGTTCTCTTCGCCGTTGCGCAAGCAGTGCATGAGGACAACGTCGAGGACGTCGGTGTCTATCTCCTTGCGGATGCGCTCGATGTCGGCCCGGACGGTTTCGGGCTCGCGCTCCCATACTTTGGTGGAAAGCATGACTTTCTCGCGGGGGATGGAATTCTTGAGTGCTTTGTTCATGAAGGGATGCGAACCGTAACGGTCGGCGAGGTCGAAATAGGTGATGCCGCGCTCGTACGCGTACTCGAGGAGTTTGACCAGTTCGCCTTCGGGAAGCAGGGTCTGATCGGTGATGCCGGGGCCCTTTCCCCGGGTGCCGGTGCCGATGCCGAGCAGGGTGCATGTGATTCCGGTTTTGCCCAGGGTGCGCATAGTGGTGGCGGTCAGGGAGGCGGTCTCGGCGACCGATGTGGCAAGGGGCAGAGCGGCGGTCGCAGCCAACAGGCCGGCGGTGGTCTTCAGGAAATCGCGGCGTTTCATGCTGTCCACGGTGATTCCTCTCTTACGGGCTGTCAAGCCCCTCGTTGCAGTGCTCCAATGGCAACGAAGATGACTTTACGAGGGAAAGGCAGCAGTGTCAAGTCAACAACACGAGGACCGCAGGGGTGGCGCGGCCAAGCCGCTGCGGCCGAGATGACCGGCACGGGCAATCACCCCCCAAACGGGGTCTCAAAGCCCCTGTTTCCTTTATGGGCTGACGCTGCCGCCGGCGTATTTGTAAGCCTCCGAGACGGGCGGCTCGTAGGGCATGGTGTTCGGGGTGACGCGCAATTCGGTGCAGAAGGCATGAAGAATGCCGCCGTGATTGAACGTGAGTTCCACAAAGAAGCCGGTCCACGTACTTGGCGCCGCGGGAGTGGTGACGGCGGCGATGTACACGCCGTCATCATCGGGATCGCTGAGGGGCGCCGAAGACCAGATTGGACCGACGGTTTCATAGCGGAAATCGCGCGCCGGCCCGTTCACGGTGGCGGACCAGAGCCTGACTTCGGTGGGTGGAAACGCGCTGTCCGTCTGAACCCGGATTTCGTTGTCGGCCGTCACTTCCCAAGTGAAGGACGGCAAGGGCGCGTCCGTGGTAACTTCTTCAAAGAAACTGAAGATGCTGGCGGCGAGTTCCTCGTAGGCGGTGCCCTGCTCGAGGCTGTGATCGGTATTGGGCATGTAGCGCAACCGGGTTTCTCCCGGAAGGTCATGGACATAGAACTGGGCGGAATCGGGCAGGAAGAACTGGTCTCCAGTCGAGTTGATGATAAGTTTGGGCATGGTCAATAGCGACAGGTAGGAATACGGGTCGACGATCCCGAGCAGTTGCTGGCCCTCTACCGTGCCAAACCGGCCGAAGATGTTGAAATCGACATAGTCGTGGACCGCGGCGGAGTAGCCGTTGTAGGCCTGGTAGTGGTAGTCCATTTGCGTCTTCATGTTGAGGACATCGATCACGAGCGGAGCGATGGCTCTCACGCGGTCATCCGCGACGGCGGTGAGCCAGGTGGTCCAGCCGCGTTTGGAGGCGCCCGTGACGACAAAATCGTTGACGGCAAGGCCGAGAGTTGCTCCAAATTGCTGCGTGACGTCCATGGCCGATACCGCGCTCTTGGTCATGGGCAGCAGGAGGGGCCAGAATTCGTCGCCGCCATTCAGGTATTGGTCATAGGTATATGCGATGGCTTCGTCTTCGTAGCGGCCAACACCGTCGTTATGGAATACAAGGGGCTGGTTGGGAACCGTTGGGAGAACTACGGCAACCGCACCCATCTGAGCCACGAAATCGAGGGCGATCAGGGCCTCGGTCGGCAGGTTTGCAGGATCGAAGTTGGGCGTGTCGGAATTCGAGCCGCCGGCGATGATCATGAGCGCGGTATTGGAGGCAGCAACGGAAGGAGTCGCAACCAGCATCCAATGTCGCCATTGAGCAGGCGCCACTTCGCCGGACCGGAAGGTTTGCGACCTCAAATCCAGCACGGTCAGGGTAATGGTTTGGTCCTCGTAAGGAACCGCGACGGACGAGTAGACGGAGTAGCTTGGCGGGCCGGATTCGATGATGTAGCGTTCCAGGGTCGACAAGGCCGATACCGTGATGTAGTTGGTTTTGACCTCGGTATCGGAACCGTAAGCGTTGGCGACTCGGAGGGTCACGGTGTACACGCCTTCCTCGCTGTAGGCATGCCTGGGGTTAGCCATGCTGCTGGCGCCGCCGTCCCCGAAGTCCCATAACCATGAGGTAATGGGCGGAGGGATGGCGTACGAGGCGTCGGTAAACTGGATTTCCTGCTCGGTATAGGCGTTCTGGGTGTCAGCGGTGAACTCTGCCACGATGGTGTTTTCGATCACTCTGACGTAGTTGGCGATTGTGGCGGTGTTCGTCTGGCCGTTTTGTGCGGTAACGGTCAAGGAGACCGTGAAAGAGCCCGTTTTCTGGTAGGTATGGAGGGGGCTCGTCACGGTGCTGGTAGCGCCATCGCCGAATTCCCAGAACCATTCAACGATAGGAAATGTTCCGGCCTGCGACAGGTCCTGGAATTGCACCTTTGCTCCGGATGATACCAAGACGACTTCGCGGACATCCGCCGAGAATGCGGCTTGGGGCGCCACGGGCGACACGGTTATGTAGTTCTGTTTGGTCTTGGTGTCTTGGCCATGGGCCGACTGAACAGTCAACGTGACGGCATATGTGCCGACCTCGGCGTACGCGTAGCTGGGATTCTGGAGGCGGCTGGTTCTCCCGTCCCCGAAATCCCAGCTGTATGAGGTTATGGGGCTTGTTCCCGGCTCGGCGAGACTCGTGAAATAGATGGTTTCGCCGGGTATAGTGTTGAGCGGCTCGGCACTGAAGTCGGCAATTGGAGGTTCTTTAGCGCGGATGAACACGTAATCCCGGCGCGTCAGGGTTGCCGTTTTGTCGCCGGTGGACACGGTGAGCGACACATCGTACGACCCCGTGGAAGCATAAGCGTGCGGGGGGTTCTGCTCGGTACTCGATGCGCCATCTCCGAAGTCCCACTGCCAGCTGATGATAGAGGGCGTTCCGGAAACGGTCCGGGACTCGTCCTTAAACTGGAGCAATTCGTCTACAAACGCCGAATTGCTGCTTACGGCAAAGGCCGCGGTAACCTCGCGAACCGCTTGCACCGAGACCTGCACCCGTGAAGCGCCCTCAGCGGTAATGCTGACAGTGGCCAGATTGGTTCCGATGGACATGAGGTCGCGGTTGACGGATATGCTTATCGTAGCGGGGTCATCGGGGCCTGAACTGGTTCCTGTCTCGGGAGAAACAGTAGCCCAGGAAACGTTGCTGCTGGCAAGGAACCGGCCCAGCGGCACGCTGGTATAGTTCTTGCACACCTGCACAGTCAGAGACGTCTCGTCGGTGCCAAAATCGAGCGATGCCGGAGACACCATGAGCGCCAATGTGGCATCAGGCGGGGCGGAGGGGCAACCCGTAACCGCTGCCGCCAACAGCCCCCCGAGCATCAACACACCGATTGCAGACCACAAACGCCTTTTCATGGGTGCTGTCCCCCGAGTTGCATTGTTGCCGACTTCGCTTACACCTCTTGAAATGACGGCCAATACACAATCCCTACAGTGCATAGCCTGCTCGCCGGGAGCCATGATGCCAAGGATTTGCAGAAAGGTCAACAGTTTTCCCAAGAAGCCGGCCTGCAACTCCCCCGCCTGCCCGAGGGCTTACCATTTCTTGCGGATGGGGATGCCGGCCTGAAGCAGCTCTTCTTTGATCTGAGCAATTGTGAATTCGCCCGTATGGACCATGCTGGCGACGATGGCAGCGTCAGCGTGGGCCTTCGTGAAGGCATCGACGATATGTTGGCAGGTTCCTGCGCCGCCGGAGGCGACTGTGGGGATACTGGTGTTTGTGGCAATCAACCGGGTCAGGGTCAATTCGTAGCCCGCCCGGGTACCGTCAGCATCAACCGAATTGACTACGATTTCGCCGGCGCCAAGGTCTTCGGCGCGTCTGGCCCATTCGAGAGCGTCGAGACCGGTGCATTCACGAAATCCGCGGGTCGTGACCTCATAGCCGCTGGGAAATGACCGAGCATCTTCGGCGCGGACGGGGTCCATGCCCAAAACGATATTCTGGCGGCCCAAGGCTTTAGCCATCTCGGAGATAATGAGCGGATTCTTCACGGCCAGCGAGTTAACGGAGACCTTCTCGGCGCCGGCGTCGAGAACGTTGTACATGTCGCGGATGCTGTGAAGCCCTCCCCCGACGGCAAAAGGGATGTGGATAACCTTGCCGATTTCGCGGACCATCTCGAGATCGATGGGCCGCTCTTCGGCTGATGCCGTAATATCGTAAAAGACAAGCTCGTCGGCACCGCCTTCGCTATAGGCGACGGCGAGCTCGATGGGGTCGCCTAAATCAAGGTTGTTCTGGAACTTAACGCCCTTGGTCACCTTGCGGTTGCGAATGTCCAGACAGGGTATGATGCGCTTTGTCAGCATGTTCCCTCCCACATACTGAAGTTCTTGAGGAGCTGAAGGCCGATTCGTCCTGAGCGCTCGGGATGAAACTGGGTTGCCGCGAGATTGTCCTTTCCGATAACGGAGGCGAACCGGGTGCCCGCGTATTCGGTTTCGGCGAGGATGTACGATGGGTCCGAGGGCACGGGGTAGTAGCTGTGAACGAAATAGAACTCGCTTTCGTTCTCGATGTCGCGGAAAAGGGGGTGTTCTCGCCGGATTTGGATGGTGTTCCAGCCCATCTGAGGGATTTTGCACAGAGGGTCCGGCGGCGCAAATCTCTTGACGCTTCCGGGGACGAGGCAGAGGCAATCAACTCCCCCATCTTCCTCCGAGTGCTCGAAGATGACCTGTGTCCCGAGACAGATGCCGAGGAAGGGGATGCCCTTTCGCACCACACCGCGGAGCGCATCAATAAGTTCCAGCTGGTTCAGGTTTTTCATGGCGGAACCGGCCGCGCCCACGCCGGGGAAGATTACGTGGTCCGCAGAGGCGATCTCTCGCGGATCTTGAGTAACCTTGGCAGGCAACCCCAAGTGCTCAAGGGCCAGCCGCACGCTGGTCAAGTTGCCTGCTCTGTAGTCGACAATGGCTATCACCACATGCTCCCCGCGCTTGGCGCGGCCAGGGTAAATTCGTGAAATCGGGTATTCCAACGCGCCTCGAAGCGCAATACTATACTGGACGTCCTGGGCCAACGCAAATTGGCAAATCCCGCCTGTATCCGGCGGAATATGCGCATAGGGACAAGGCTCGCATGTCTAGGGAACCCAGCAATGTCCATACGCGGAGACGCCAACAACATGGGGAAAAAGGACGGTAGATAAGACCTTTGCTTTGGGAAAACCAGCCTTGCAGCCGGAGTGCGCAGTCAGGACATCGGAGAAGACGCAGCAGGGCTGGGCGCATCATTACCCAGCGGCGCAAGTCATTCATTTGCAGTTGTTTGTGCGGGGGGGAGAGGATATTTGATCATTTTCGCTCACTGAATCATACTATTTACAGTTTGGATGGGAGACGTATCGAGGAGATTGCGGCATGAAAGCACGCAAGAAGTCAGAATGGAAGATGGCTATTCGCGAAGAGGCAAAGCGCAAGGTGCGGGGGCCTCACTGCGACGTGTCCACGCGCGGCGACTACTCGAGGCAGGTCGAGGCGGGATTGCGGGAACTTCGGACGAAAATGAGCGAGGCCGGCGACGGAAAAGCGAAACGCATCAAGAGCGAGCTTACCTATCTTCTCAACAACTACGCCCCCCGGTACGACGCCCGCATAGAACAGCTTATTGACGATTGGCGGCGCAGCGGCGACCCTGAATACGACCCCGGCATTCGAATCAAGCACAGGAAGGCCAGCCAGATTCATATGCGGGATAGCGGACGTCTTTAGCCAACTGAGTTGACTCGTTTGTAGCGTACACGCGGGGGAAAACGTGCCCTTTCTTGTGGTGCAGGCGAAGACGCCAGGGTCCCAGCAACCCGCATCGTCGATGCCCAGTCCCTTCGTGAACGGCAATCAATGCATGGCCGTACGCGATAAACAGCCCGGTCCTGTCGCGAAAAAGACCCCTCAGCGTGCGCCGGGGATTACTGAGGCCTGCCGAAGGCGAAGGCTATGGTTTGAACGAGACTGGTCCAGGATCGTTTTATCTGCAGGAGGATGGAGACGCAAACCGCGGATAACACGCATTAGAGGGGCGCGCTCGGCTGCCTGGCCGACTGCGGTCTCGTGCCGGCGGTTGAGAGGCGGCGAGAGAGGAGGCTTCTATGAAGTGGGCGTGGTTCTGCGGAAGCTCTTTTGTCGCGATTTTGGCTGGCATAGCCTTGGCCGCGGCGTCTCTTGGGGAGCAGGGCGCGAAACCTGTCTCTGGCCAAGCGCCGCTATTGCTGGCGCCCCTCTTTTCGACGGCGTTGGATGGGCCGGAATTCACGCTCAATTACAGGAACGACACAAGCGAGCCCGTCGATATTATCGATTTGCTGGCGGGATCTTATGCCACGCTTGATGGCAGGGTATATCCTCGCACTTCCGTCGCGTTCGTGGGAAATCCGGATGTCGCTCCCGGCCAAACCTGGGCCGGCGACGTCTCGTTGGCCGAATACCTTCCGGGATGGGAAAAGAAGGGGTACAGCGAGACGCTGAAGCGATGGCGGTGGAAGATTCCGCTGGAATCGGGAAGGCATACCTTGTCCGTCACGTTGGGCGCAAAGGAATACGGGCCGATTGCTTTTGTTTGGAAGGGAGATGTTGCGCTGCTTTACGAGTAGAATCGCCGATATGGCCTGTCTGAAACCACAGATGATAGCGGCCGCGGAAGATGACCGCCGAGGGCGGCGGTCCCACACGGTCCCACAACGAGAAAGGCCCCCGTATTCGCCTGTTGCGTTCTACCCGCGTGCGTGAGTTGCAGACCGCCGCGAAAAGTGACTCCGTACAAGAAGCCGGCTACTACTGGAGCATGAGCTTGAGTGCCTCCGCGAACTCGATGTGCTCTTTGCCAGCAAGCAGATGGTCGCCCCCGGGGATCTCTATCAGCCGGGAAGATTCCAAGGCAGTATGAACGGACCGATTGACCTCCATCGGCACGATGGGATCGTCACTGCCGTGCAGCATGACGAGGTGTGGCCATGAGAGGTGCGTCATGCTTGCGGGGTCTTCCGCACGCCAATCATCGCCGAACCCCGTCACGAGGTCCGCGTGGGGCCATGAGGCCTCCCAATCCGCGAAACTCAGCGGCGCACTGACGGCCACCACGGCTTCGATGCCGGGATTGTCCAGGGCGTACTTGACGGCCAACGCGCCTCCAGCGGAGTATCCGTACAGGTACACGGGGCCGCTTACAGCGGGCAGTTCTTCGCCGAGAGCAAAATCGACGGCCTGCTGGATATCGTAACGAGCTTGCGGCCAACAGGGCGCCTCGCGCGTGCCCAACGAGTAATCGATGTTCAGACAAGTGATGCCCGTACGGTTGACAAACCCTTTGACTTTCTCCTCGATATCCTTGCGGCTCCCGCTGGACCATCCCCCGCCGTGGATCCAAATCACCACGGGGCTGTTTGAGTTGATTGGGTAGTCATAGGGGTGAGGGAAGACGATGTCCGCCACTTGCCAGGGATGGGGACCATACTGAACTTCGCGCGTGGATACGTCCAGCAGAAATGCATCCTCAGACTCTGGCGGCTGGACAGGGTTGCCCCCTGAACCCGCCAGCCACACTATTGCCCCTATCCCCCCGGCAACGACGGATAGGGAAATAGCGACATAGAGAATTCGACGCATTTATAGCCACCTACCATCTCCTTTTTATCATACTCCCGCGATTATTTCAAGGTGCGATTCAACCGGGCAAATACGGGGATTGACCGGGTTCGTGGACCTTCAGCAACGGGCCGGGGCTTACTCCTTCAGGGCCAAACACGCGTCGACGATGCGTTGGCGGGCATCCTGCAGGGCTTGGGTGGCCTCCTCATACGCTGGTACGCTGTCAGGACTCAGGCGAAGCCGTCTGCCCGTTGCGCGGAGGGTCTCCTCCATCGACGGCGGCATTTCGTCCAGGAGCTTCTTGAAACCGGCGAGAGCGCCCTCCGCCACGCCGCGCGCTTCGGCATCACGAATCGCC
>DAOLNV010000010.1:0-35481 GCA_035416745.1 Candidatus Hydrogenedentota bacterium
TATCTTCACACGTGGGGCAGCATTTTCATCCAGGACGTTGTGCTGCCCATACGCAACACGTTGCGCGGGGAGGTCACGCCGCTTGGGCCTAAGCAGCACATTCGCTGGCTGCGCGTGTCTATCGTCGGCGTGGCTATCTTCATATTCCTGTTCAGCCTCTTTTTCAATCAACAGCAAGATATCCTCATGTATTTTGCGTTGACAGGCACGATCTACCTGGGCTGGGCGGGCGCAGCCATCATCGGAGGGCTGTATTGGAAGTACGGCAATACCGCGGGAGCGTGGGCGGCTGCCGTAACCGGCATGACGCTGGCCGTCGTGGGCTGGTACATGACCTACTTCTGGCCAAACACCCAAACGATCGTGCAAGATGTGTTCCCGGGATTCTGGACACGGGCGATCAGAGAATGGCCCAAACTGGAGGGCACGAAGTGTCCCATTACCGCCCAGGTGCTATGGTTTTACACCATGGTCGCTTCGGCCGGCGTCTACGCCGTGGTGTCGCTGGCCACCGGCCGCGGCCGTGCCTGCGACATGGACCGGATCCTGCACCGCGGCAAGTATGCGCGCGAAGGGAGCGCAGTCCCCGTGACGGGTCTTCGCGCTCTTGCGATGGGCCCCGAGTATTCCTTCGGCGACCGTTGTCTGGTCATCGGTTCGTATGCGTATTCGTTTCTGTTCCTGGTCGTCTTCGTCGTGGGGACACTTTATGCGCTCAGCACAACCGTTGAAGACAGCTCATGGATGACCCTCTGGAAAGTGTACTGCTATTTCATGTTTGCGATGTCGGTCATCATCACGGTCTGGCTGGGCGTCGGCGGCGTGCATAATCTGAAGGAGATGCTCAGCGCGTTGAAAACAGCGGTCCGCGACGACCGTGACGACGGCACCGTGGTCGGCCACCGCAACCTCGACGATCTGGACGCCGAGGAACTCGAGCGCATGAATATCGCAGAGCCGGGACGGGGGGAGGATGCACAATGAGGAATCAGGGGATGGTTGCCGCCGTTGTGGTTCTGGCGGGCGCAATAGGATTTGGCGGCGCGCCGCCTTCGGAGCGCCCGGTCATGGTGGCAAAGTTCACCGAAACGCCCGTGAAGATGGACGGCGTACTGGACGACGATGTCTGGAAAACGGCAACGCCATATCCCCTGCACCTGGGAAGGGACAACGAGGAAAAGGGGGAGACCCTGCACGAGACAGGCGAGGTCCGGCTGGCGTGGGATGAGGAATTCCTGTATGTCGGGGTGCAATACAATGATTCGGATATCGTCGCGGAAGGCAAGAAGGACCAGGAGCACCACTATCTTACGGGCGACCTGGCGGAGGTCTTTCTGAAACCCGAGGCCAATACCTGGTACTGGGAGTTGTATGTGACGCCGCACGGGAAAAAGACGCATTTATGGTTCCCCGGCAGCGGTCGCATGGGACTCAAGAGCAGCGACGATTATGTCATGGAATTGCATGTCGCGGCGCAATGCCAGGGCACGTTGAACGACTGGAAGGACCGTGACACGGGCTGGAGCGGCGAGATGGCTATCCCCGTCCGCGAGTTGAAAGGATTCGGCGACGCGTCCGGTCCCGGCGCGGCATGGACCATCCTGGTGGCGCGCTACAACTACTCGCGGTATCTACCCCTGCGCGGCCCGGAACTGAGCATGACGCCGCAGTTGCCGGTCACGAGTTATCACTACCACGACGGATATGCCGCGCTCCGGCTCGAACGCTAACCGCCACAGCTTTCAATGCGTAGCCGCCAGTCACGAAAGAAACCCGGGCGTGAGGGTGGAGGATCGGAATCTATGGTACAACTCGCAATTTCGGGTGGAAAACCGCTCCGGACCGCCCCGTTTCACGGGTGGCCGGTCTTTGATGAAGCGGAAGAATCGGCGCTGGTGGAAGTGCTTCGAAGCGGCAAGTGGTGGCGGTTCGCGTTTGGGCAGGGGGTCAATCTCGCTGAGCAGGCGGCGGGCGAGCGCAGCCAGGTGGCGATGTTCCAGGAAGAATTCGCGCGGCATCACGAGTGCCGGTACGGGATTGCCGCCGCGAACGGGACCGCCACCCTGGAATTGGGCATTCGCGCGCTTGAGTTCGACGTTGGCGACGAGGTCATCGTCCCCGCATACACGTATGTAGCCAGCGCCACGTGCGTCTTACAGAACAATCTCGTCCCCGTGTTCGTGGACGTCGACCCGGACACCTACAACATCGCTCCCGGATGCATCGAGGAGGCCATCACCAGCCGTACACGCGCCATCATGGCCGTACATTTCGGCGGCCAGCCCGCGGACATGGACCGGGTGCTTGAGATAGCCAGGAAACGCCGCCTGCTTGTGCTCGAAGACGCGGCCCATGCGCACGGATGCGAATGGAAAGGCCGCAAGGCGGGCTCGTTTGGCACGTTCAGCTCATTCAGCTTCCAGGCGAGCAAGAACATGACCGCGGGCGAAGGGGGCATCCTGTGCACGAACGACCAGACCGTTGCCGCCGAGTGTGATGCGTTGACATGGGCCGGGCGGAGACCGGGGCGCCCATGGTACGAGTTTCACCGGCTCGGTTGGAACTACCGCATGACCGAGTTCCAAGCCGCTCTATTGCGCGTGCAAATGACCCGGCTTGCCGGGCAAAACCGCGTCCGCCATGACAATGCCTCATACCTGACCGAGCTGCTGCTCGCCATGGAAGGGGTGAGGCCGCTTGTTCAGGATGGGCGCGTGACCATGAACGGCTATCACCTGTATATCTTCCGTTATGATGAGAAGTCAGTGGGCGTTCCCCGCGCGAAGTTCGTGGAAGCGCTTGTTGCAGAGGGCATCCCGGCATCCTGTGGCTACCCGTTTGCGTTGTACAAGAACCCGATGTTCATCGAGAAACAGTTCATCAACGGGGCCTTTCCTTTAGGTACGGCGTATCACGGCGACATGGACTACGCGGCCTTCGAGGCCCGTTGTCCCGTCGCGGAACGCGCTTGTTCGGGCGAGGCGGTGTGGCTGCCGCAGCAGGTATTCCTGGGAACCCACGGCGATATGCACGACATCGCGGCCGCGGTCGCGAAAGTGCTCAAGCACAAGGAGGAATTGGCATGAGCAATCCGTTTCCCGTCATGGAGCATATGACCGTCAAGATGGTTCGGGACTATCTCGGGCAACGCCGGTCCATTATCATTCCCCTGGGCGTGATCGAGCAGCACGGGTATCATCTGCCTCTCAATACGGACGCTCTGATCGCCACGCATATCGCGCGGCGCATCGGAGAACGCACAGGGATTCTCGTGGCGCCTGCAATGCACCATTCGTTTTCCGGGGGCGGACTGCCCGGGACCATCAACATCTCCCCCGCTGTCATGTCCCTTGTATTGAGCGACATGCTGGTGTCGCTGGTGTCCCAGGGCTTCCGCAACTTTTACCTGCTCCTGTGCCACGGCGGCAGCGAAAATGCCCGCGCTCTGGATAACGCCATAAAGGTGCTGTTGAGGGTCAATCCGGCATTCGAACAGGCTATGGTAGCTCTCCTGCCGGTTTGGGAACTGGAGAGCGATGGCAACACATGGTCTGGCGCCTTCCGTGAAGGCGACTGGCACGCGGGATGGGTCGAGACCTCGCTGGTGATGGCGCTGGAGCCCGGCCTGGTGCGCTTGGACGAACTGGCGCTGGACCCCGAGCCATTGCTCTCGCTGCAAATCGAGCATCCGGACAATTATCAGCACGCGGAGAAGATCGTGGACAGCAAGTTCGTGGTCCCGCGGATGACCCAGCGTCCCGACATCCGGGTGGGCGTTATGGGGTACCCGGAGCGGGCGTCGCGCGAAACCGGCGAGCGGATCGTCGAACGCGTCGTGCGCGACGGGGCGGCGCGGATCCTGGACTTGGAGTCCAAGGCCGACGGCGTATACAAGGAAATACCGTTCACGCCCGAACCGCTCATTTTTGACATCTGAGCGACACTATCCACGATGCGCAGCCTGAACAGATACGTCGTTGTAAACTCCAGCCAGCCGGAGAACGCCTACGGGCGGTTCGCTCAACACATTCTGGCGTCAGAGGGGCTGACGGGATTCACGCTCGTAGACCTTGCGGCCGGGGTCCTTCCCGAACTCACAGGGGCCGAACTCATCCTGGTAACGCGGAGTTTCCTGCGGCGGAGACAGGCAGAACTTCTTCTCGAGGCGGCGCGGCGGGGCGCGGGCGTGGTCTTTCTTCAGCCGCAACCGCTTGTTGTCAAAGAACTGGGGTTCGCCGCCGCCTCAAGCGTGACCTATCCTGGAACCGTCCGTATTCACGGAGGTTACCCGGCAACGGAAGTGCCCATTCAGACTCATTTGCCCATCCCCAGCCATGGGTTGCCCGAGGCCGCTCATGGCTGGCGTGTCATAGCGGACGCGCTCGACGAGAAGTGGCGCGAGACCGGCCACCCCGCCGTTGTCGCTACCCCGTACGGTCAGGGACAGGTTGCGTTGTTCTTCTACGACGTGGCGGAGACGGTGGCACGCATTCGGTTCGGAAATCCGGCTCTCGGGGGCTACACCACATGCCGCACATGGGACTGGCCACATGCGTTGGACCTTTTCGAGAGTCACGTGGACCCGGGCGCGGCACACCTGCCTCAAGCCGACCTCCACGGCCAGCTTCTGGCGCGGGTGCTGACGGACGCGGCCCCCTATCCCCTGCCCCGGCTCTGGTACTACGAAGAAGCTGCTTACGCCACGGCGGGAGTGTTTGAGAGCGACGGCGATTACTCCGAGCCCAGTCAGTTCCGCGCGCTGGCGTCTGCGCTCGAGAAACAAGGAGGCGCTGCGACTTTCTATCTGATGAGGGCGACGAAACTCTCCCAGGCCGATGTGGCCGCATTGCGGGCCCGGGGACATACTTTCGGGCCGCACGTGGACCCCCTGGCCAGAGACGATGAACTCTATTTTGCGCTTCCTGAAGGGTTGAAGGAAGAAACCGCGCATTTTGCCGCGCGGTTCGGCCCAGTAAGCCCGACCCTTCAATGTCATTGCGCGCCATGGCCGAGTTATATGGCCATGGCGCCGGCACACATCGAAAACGGATACCGGCTGTTGTTCGCGTATTTGCCGGGCTCATCAGGGCTCTGGGGCAAATACATGTGCGGCTCCGGGCGGCCCCTGAAGTTCTGCGACCGCGACGGGACCATGCACGACTGTTG
Organism: Candidatus Hydrogenedentota bacterium; assembly: GCA_035416745.1. NCBI lineage: Bacteria > Pseudomonadati > Candidatus Hydrogenedentota > Candidatus Hydrogenedentota bacterium. The sequence continues at coordinate 5,167 of DAOLNV010000010.1, forward strand.
GCAACAACCTCTTGTGATTCTGGATGACGAGAGCCTGATCCCCTTTCTGCGCGACCACCGCGACGCCGCTTGCTCCGCGTTTGACGCCGCCCTGGACGCCGCCCTGGCGCAGAATCACACGGCCATGCCCATGCTTTCGCATCCGGTGAGTTTCTGCACATACAGCAGCCCTGTGATGGAACATGTCTTCGAACGTCTGCACGGGGCCGGCGCTCCGATATACAATGCGGACGAGTGGCTCCGGTTTATCGATTGGCGCGCCGAAGCCCGCGTGGCCGTGGAACAGGATGAGAGCGGAGGCATCTTCTGCACCGTATCGGGTCTTGCGGGGCGAATCCCGGTGATGTTTCCCGCAAGAAAGCTCCGTGAGGGATCCTTGCGTGTCTCGGTCAACGGCGAGAACGCACCGTACTCGGTGCTGGACCGCCTTGGAGAAGAGCACCTCGTTATCCAGCTTGACGGGGAGAAGCACGGTTTTGTTGCCCAAGTCGAAATTCACGCCAGCGGGTCGTGAACGAAGAACCTGGCCGGTCTTTCAGCGGACATGGAAATGCCAGAAGACCTCCGCAACGCAGGCTGGGCCGGCTCTGTCACAGTCGACCTGACCGTGAACCTGTATGCGTGATTCTGTAAACTCACTGGGCAGGAATTGGGAGTACCCGAGTGAATAAGAGCCCGAGCGAGAATTTCGGACGGGTGACCAGCCATGAACGCGCCGATTGGATTCCGTTCACGCTTGATGTGGGCGCGACCCCGGGGTTCACCGCGCCCGTGTTGAACCGGTTTCGCGAAGAGACGGAGGCCGAGCACCCGGAGGAGTATTTCGACTACGATTTCCGCACGGCGTCGCTGGCGACCCGCTTCGGAGGAGACGACCCCGCCGCGCTTCATGCCGCCGTTGAACCCGGAACAGTGTTCGATGAATGGGGTATCGGCCATTGGGCGGGCGGCGCGGCGGGAACGTACGAAAGGACCTTTCCGCCGTTGGCAAATGCCGCGGGCGCCAGCGAGATCGAAGCGTTTCCCACGCCCATCATCGACTCTGGCAGCACATCCAAGACCGTCGAGGCCCATCATTCGCGGGGCTACCCCGTATTTGGCTATACGGGGAGCATTTATGAATGGTCGTGGTGGCTGCGCGGGATGCAACAGTTCATGACGGACCTGCTTGCCTTTCCGGAACTGGCCGAGACTGTTATCCGAAAAGTGACGGGATACACCCGGACTCTGGCTTTGGAATCCGCCCGGGCCGGCATTGACGTTCTTTGTTTCTACGACGACGCGGGCATGCAAACCGGGTTGCAGATCGACCCCGGACTCTGGCGGCGTTTCATCAAACCCCGATGGCGCGAGGTGCTCGACGCCGTTCGAAGCCAATACCCGAACCGCATATTCTTCCTGCACAGTTGCGGCAAGATCGACGACATCGTCCCCGACATTGTCGAGCTGGGCTTCCATATCCTTCATCCCGTGCAGCCCGAGTGCATGGACTTCCGGAAAATGCGGCGAGCATACGGCCGCGACATCGTCCTGTGCGCCACGATTAGCGCTCAGAACCTGTTGCCGTTCGGCACGCCCGATGACATCCGGAGATGGGTCCGCGCCACGAAACAGGTCTGCGCGGAGGACAACTGCGCGCTCTTGTGTCCATCGAACCTGATCCAGCCGGAAACGCCGTGGGAGAACATCGTCGCGTTTGCGGAGGAGGCGCGGGGCGCCAGCGGATGCAACGGTTGAAAATCACACCTGCGCGAACTTGCGGGTGAACTCCGCGTTCATGGCGACTTCGTCGTGAAACTCCGGGAACATTCCCACGATGACGGCGTCGGTTTTCTTGATGTTCTCGAACGCCCAGCGGAACGCCTCGCCTACCGACCCCTGCGTGTCGCCCCGGCGACCCGCCGCGAGGATCTTGAACAGCAGACACGGTTTCTCGATTTCACGGATGACGGCGGCCATGCGGGGCGGGTCGGATTCAACGAACGGCATGCCGAACGTGACCTGGCCGAGTTCATTCTGCATTTCTTCGCGGGTCCGTGTGACGTAATGTGCGCAGCACATGAAGAAGTCGTTCTCCCACCCCTCGTCAGCGATGCGCTTGATATTGGCCGGATTGTGGGCCGAGACGCCAGCCATGGCGCCTGCATCGTGCACCTGCTTCACGAAATCGTGCACCTTTTCGGCCTGCCCCGACCGAAACAGCGAATCCGTTACTCCGCCGTGATGGGCAATGGCGATCGCTTTGAGCTCCATGACGCGCGACAAAGGCGCTATACCGGGGTTCGAGGAGTGCAGGCAGATAAACTGGAGCTTGGATCCGCCGCTCCACAGGATCTCAAGGGCCTTCTCGGTCTTCTCGGTGACATCGAACTGGAACGTGTTGATCCCCTGCGCCTCAGAGTGTCTGAGGAGGTCGACCGTCCGCTCGACCGTAAAGTACTCGCGCATATGAGCGGACAGGTTGCTTGTGGCATGGGAATACCCCCCTATGGGGTTGTATCCCGTAATGAGCCGCGTGACCGCGTACTTGCCGAACGGGATCGTGGGCAGGAGCTCAGCGGGTTTCGTGGCGGCGTCCTGGGCGTGTGCGGCGCCGGCTGCCGCAGCCACGGCCGCGGTGGCTAAACCCGCATGCCCAATGAAATCTCTGCGATTCACGCGAAGCTGGCCGTGTTCTTCGTCCATGTCCCCCTCCTTTTCGCGAAACTGCGCAGTCATCTTAACACCGTCACTCCGGCGCGGCAAGGCAGAGAAGAGAACCATGCCTCGCTCATGTGAGGGCCGGATGGAGGCTGTTCAGTGAAAGCGCGTCATCTGGGGGTTGTGGCAAAATGCTCCTGCACGCACGACACGAAGCGCTCAGGCTCGTCGGTGGCATACCAGCGTATACCGAGATTCAGCAGGCCAGAGAGGCTCGAACAATCGAACGCAAACGGGAGCACCTCCAAGTCGACGTTCTTCTCCCGCGCTACCATCAACGCTTCCCGAAGAAAATCCTCGCTCATGAGATACCGGACGCCCCCCTCGGCGTCCGGAGCGGTGTGCAGGTGCAATTGCACCTGGTTCAGCCCATCAAAACCGTCCGCGGCCGCTTTTCGGAATGTTTCCTGAATCTCGGGCACTTCGCCGCCGATCCATAACATCGTGCGCAATCCCGGGACGGCCTCCCGCATCTTCCGGCACGACTCCGCCTTGTTGTGTGAAAAAATCACGCGGTTAGCCACACGGTATTTCCCGATAAGCACACCTAGGTCATCCAGGCTGACATTCTTCAGGTCGAGATAGATCTGTGCGCTTTTCCGGCGCGCCATCTCCTGGAAGACTTCCTCAAGACTCGGGACCTTTTCGCCGGCGTACTTGGCGTCAAACCAGCGGCCGGCGTCCCATTGGCGGATCTCCTCGAAGGTGAGCCGGGAAACAGGGATTTCCTGATTGGTCCGGGCATCGGTGGTGCGCTTGAGGGTATCGTCATGAAGGCAGATGATCACATTGTCGGCAGTGGCGCAAATATCCACTTCAGGAATTGCGCCCAAATCCCAGGCATGCCGATACGCGGCCAAAGTGTTTTCAGGCACTTCCTTGAGGCCTCCACGGTGCGCTTGAAATTGCACTGTATTCGCGCCCGTGCCCAGAGCGCCCATACCCAATAACGCGGCAATGCCACACAAAACACCCATCGTGATACTCCTCTCCATGCGGTCGTGGATCTGCCACGACCAGCATGAGTCACCCCTGCAATAGCCCGGAGCGCGATTCTAGCACACAATGAGCCCCCAGGACCTCGCAGCATACTCCCCAATCCCAGAGTGCGCGCCGGCGAAACGGGGATACAGCGCCATGCGATTCGCAGACCCCGTTGAGCCGGGATTCTCCGGCGCCAAGGGCGCGAAACGCACTCACGGGTTACGGTGTCCCCCTTTTCAGCGCCATCGGCGCGAAACGCACTCACGGGTTACGATGCCTCCTCTTCAGCGCCAAGGGCGCGAAACGTACCCCCGGGTCGCGATGCCCCCCTCTTCAGCGCCATCGGCGCGAAATGTACCCCCGGGTTAGGGTGTCCCCCTCTTCAGCGCCAACGGCGCGAAATGTCCCCCCGGGTTAGGGTGCCCCCCTTTTCAGCGCCAACGGCGCGAAACATACCAGCCTGGCCTGAAGGGCCAGGAAAAGGGCACCAAACAAAAGGGAAGGGCTGAAAGCCCGAAACAACGTCATCCCACAATCCGTCAACTTTGCCGTCCTCCGCCCCCTCTTTGCGTCCAGGAACCGCCGGGCGTGCCGGACCGCGAATCCGGTTTGCGGAACCGCGGATATCATCCCGCATCCATCTCCCGGAACCTGAAATGCAAATATTCCCGCGCCCGTTTGGACGATGTGCGGGGCTTTCAGCCCGCGTGAAATGGCATGGGAAGAATCCCACGACTCGCTGCTTGCGCATTTTCGGCCCCGTATGCGAAACTCCTGCTGCCGGACGAAACGGAGGCTGATTGTGAGGATGAACAGGCCGTCACAGATCCTGCGAAGGGGCGCAATCGAACTCTTGTGGGCGCGCTCTCGCAAGACCTTGGCAACCATGTTATGAGTGGGCGCGCTTCGAACAGACTATCATCCCATAAACCGCTTCGCGCGGCATGGCGCGCGTTGCCGGCGGGTATCTGGGCGCTGGGATTCGGCTCGCTGTTCATGGACGCCTCCTCAGAGATGATCCACAGCCTCTTGCCGGTATTCATGGTCACCACCTTGGGCGCGTCCATGGTGACTGTCGGGATAATCGAGGGCATCGCCGAGGCGACAGCGGCGATCCTGAAGGTGTTCTCGGGAACGCTGAGCGATTATCTGCGCAAGCGCAAATTCCTGATGATCCTCGGTTACGGGCTCGCGGCCTTCACCAAACCGGTTTTCCCGCTGGCCGAGTCGATAGGCTGGGTATTCTCGGCTCGGTTTGTCGATCGCATTGGCAAAGGCATTCGCGGGGCGCCACGCGACGCGCTGGTAGCCGACATCACGGCGCCGGAATTGCGCGGGGCGGCGTATGGGCTGCGCCAATCGCTCGACTCGGCGGGCGCCTTGCTCGGCCCATTGCTTGCGGTGGCGTTCATGGCATGGCTTGCGGGCAATATCCGGGCGGTGCTGTGGGTGGCGGTCGCGCCAGCCTTCATCGCGGTGGCGCTGCTCCTTATTTTCGTGCGTGAGCCAGAGAAGGAGCGCACAGATGGCCACGTCAAAGCGCCGCTCACCTTGGCAGACGCGAGACGTCTCCCGTTACGTTACTGGCTGGTTGTGCTGCTGGGGGCGGTTTTCACGCTCGCCCGATTCAGCGAGGCTTTTTTGGTTTTGCGCGCACAGGATATCGGGCTCGCGCCAGGTTACGTGCCGGTGGTCATGGTCGTAATGAACGTATTCTATGCAGGGGCGGCCTACCCCGCCGGCGCGGCGGCGGATCGATTCCGCCCGCGCGTCCTGCTGCTGGCGGGGCTCGTGCTGTTAGTGGCGTCGGACGTGGTATTGGCCATCGCCACGGAGATGGTGGCTGTCTTCGGCGGTGCGGCTCTGTGGGGACTGCACATGGCATTCACTCAAGGCTTGCTGTCAAAGCTGGTCGCCGACACCGTGCCGGAGCGCTTGCGCGGCACGGGGTTCGGCATTTTCAACCTCGTCAGCGGCGGAGCGCTGCTCCTCGCAAGTATCTTGGCTGGCGCGCTTTGGAGCGCCGTCGGCCCCTCAGCCACATTCCTTGCTGGCGCCGTTTTCGCCGCCGTCGCCGCAATTGGACTCGCGACGCTGCGCCCGGCGTCGCGTCCGGCTCTTGACAGCAACGGTCTTTGAGCAACTGGCTTCAGGAAACTCTATTCCCCCAATAGCACCGTTCGTCGTCCTCGGGTTCCAGGTTGTGCTGCTTCCTCCGGTAGACATTTGCTAAACTGCATCGTGGAAATTGTCAGAGAACAATTCGAAAGGGCCGAAAGTCTTCTTACCATCGGATTGCATGATGACCACAGGAGAAACCCCATGCGCCAGGCAATCCCAGGGCTACTGTTGCCGTTCTTGATTTGTAACGCAGCATATAGCCAACAGGCCGGATATGAACTTCCGATTCCCGTTGGCGTTTTCGAACAGCAAGTTCATCGGGCATATACGACGGCGCAGGGTCTGCCGGACAACGACGTGAGCAGGGTGGGCGTCGGTGCGAACGGGGTCATATTCGCACAGACGGCGGAGGGAATGGCCATCTTCGACGGCGAGCAATGGCGAGAGGCCGGAACTTCAGAGCCCGGTATCGCGTCCCCGGCAAAACTGGACGGACGACAGACTGCGCGTCTGTGTAAAGCGGCCGGGTCCAGGCTGGAGATTCGGGCGGTGGCCGAAAACCAGGGAGAATACGCCGTAGCGTGTCGAGAGGGTCTTTATGTGGGAAACGGCCTGCACTGGCGCATGGCTCTTCCCCGTCAGGGCGCGGTGCGGTGGGCGCCGATCGATGTCCGCGCGGCGGCCTACGACACATCCGGAAGGCTGTGGTTTGCCGCGCCGCAAGGGGTCGGATGCCGCGTTACGGATGATGAATGGAGACTTTTCACGGGTTCCGATGGCTTGCCCTACAATGACTTCACGTGCATGACCGCCGGGCCCAAGGGGGTCTGGTTTGGCACAACCAACGGCGCGATCTGTTACCGGGACGGCTCATGGTCGTTCCGCCAGGGACGGCGCTGGCTGCTCGACAATCACGTGCGGGACATCGCCGTTGACGCAGAGGGAAATGCGTGGCTGGCGACAGCGGGCGGCGTATCGTGCATCGCATACCGGCCAATGACCTTGGCCGAAAAAGCAGCGTTTTACGAGGACGAGCTCGAGAAGTACCACCGCCGCACCCAATTCGGCTACGTGAATCCGGCCGAACTCTCTGTTGCGGGCGACAAGAGCACCGCCGTGCCGGTTTTCACCGATAACGATGGTCATTTTACGGGGCTGTACCTCGGCGCGGCAAGCCTGGGCTATGCGGCCACCGGACGCGAAAAGCTGAAGCGGGACGCAGCCAACGCTTTCCGCGCACTTGCTTTTCTCAGCGAAGTGACCCAGGGCGGCACCCATCCGGCGCCTGGAGGGTTTACCGCGAGGGCCGTCCTGCCTGTTTCCGGGGCTGACCCCAATCCCGCGTTTGATCGCGCCTACGACATCCGGCGCAAGGAGCGCGATGCCCTGTGGAAGATCATTCAGCCCCGCTGGCCCATTGATGAATCGGGCCTATGGTACTGGAAGAATGACTCGAGTTCCGATGAACTTGACGGGCACTTTTTTGGTTATGCGCTTTATTTCGACCGCGTATGTGAAACGGAGACCGAGAAGGACGCCGTGCGTGAGGTTGTCCGGCGCATCATGGACCACATTCTCTCCCACGGCTACAACCTGGTGGATTACGACGGTCAGCCGACGCGTTGGGGCCATTTCTCTCCCGATGACCTGAACCGGAACGAAGCATGGTGCGACGAGCGTGGTCTGAATTCGTTCAGCATTCTCACGTACCTTTCCATAGCTCATCACATCACCGGCGACCCGAAATACCGGGACATCTACCTCGAACTTGCGCTGGAACACGGGTATGCCATGAACGGCATGACCCAGCCGAAATGCATTTTAGGCCCTGGCTTTGTGGGCCACCAACCCGACGACAATATGGCTTACATGAACTACTACCACCTGATTCGTTACGAGACCGACCCGAAGCTGCTCAGCATGTACTACCACGCAATCTATACCCACTGGCAACATGAAAAAACCGAGCGCAACGCTTTTACGAACTTCGTCTATGTCGCCTGCTGCTTGGGCAAGACCCGCCGCGACCAATGGGGTGATACCAACATCTCGCCGCCGAAGCAGTGTTTCGACGACAGCGTTGATACCCTGAAGCGCTATCCGCTCGACCTTGTGGACTGGCCCATGTCGAATGCCCACCGGATTGATATGACGCCGCTTCTGGACGAGTCCGGGAGGCCGTCCGGCGCGGGGAAACGGTGCGACGGACAGGTCTTCCCCATCGATGAGCGGCACGAGACCTATTGGGACTTGGACCCTTGGGCGCTCGCCAACAACGGCAAGGGCATGCGCCTTCGCGAGGGGGTCCCATACCTGCTTGCTTACTACATGGGCCGCGCTCACGGATTTATCGGGGAGTAGGACCCGGCTACGCGCGAACGATGGAAACACGTTGCTGAACCGGGATCAAAACAGCGGCGAAGGCCGCCGGCTCATGTGGCGACAGTGACGTCGAGAGCGCCCACCCAATGAGCAGCGTGGTTCTTCCAGGGCTGCGGGGGAGTGCAGTCGAATACGCAGAGGAACTTCCGGGCCCCAATGGCAAGGATGTCCGTGTACCCGGTCGTCAGGAAAGGAGCGAAATTGACCTCGTCGCTCCAGGACTTGCCGCCGTCCGTGCTGAACGTAACGCAATTTCCCCATCGAGGATAAGCCAACGCGCCGTATGTGAGCGCGATAACACCTTCGGACAGGGCCATGCGGGGGAAACAGCCCCGGGCTTGGGCCATAGGCTCCGGCGGCGTCCATGTCGCGCCATAGTCTGAAGAGAACGCGATTACCAGGGGAGCACTGGGCTCTCCAATGGTGTAATAAGCGCTGGCAGGAAGCGTGCCGGGATGGATGCCGTCTCCCGAAACGGTGCACGACAGATCGTGGTATGAGTCGGCGGGCTTCGCCAAGAGGGGGTTGCTGTCATCGTTAACGAGCCGCATGACGCAAACGAGCCGGCCATCTCCGAGGTGGACCATGTTGGGTTCGCAGGGGCCCCACAGCGTCCAACCTTTTTTTGTGGCGCCTTGGGGATCCCGGAGGTTGTCGAGGCTGGCGACATGGGCTAGAAAATCCCACGTCTTGCCGTGGTCGGTGGATTTCGAGACGAACGTGCGGAACCGCTCAGGCGAGTAGAAGTCCTGCATGGCGGCCAGCAGGTCGCCGTTTGGCAACTCGAGGGTATTCCCATGAAACCATTGGGGCCGGTCCTCGTTGAACTGGTCAGGGGGAAGCCGGAGGATGCCGTCCTCGAGCGGGCCTTGGACGGTCTTCCAATTGTCGGAAGACTCCCAACGCCTGGTGCGGCGCCACCCGGGTTTGCCCGGGATGGGCTTTGTGTCGTAGTGGTGCGAAATTGCCTTGCCGCTTCGAAGTTGGAGCGTGTTAAGGCCCATGCCGTCGAGCACGGTGCCCGTGGCGCGCCAGGTGTTGCCCAAGTCGTCGGAACGAATGGCGGCGAGAGGACCGCCCTCCTCAACGGCCTGGGCAGATAACACTATCGTGTCGCCGCCAAGACGGGCGAGCACGGGAAACATCGGTCCGCGCATGACGACACGAACAGGGCCGAGGGTAACGAGCAAGGCGCCGCGCCGTTCGGTACGAACCGGGAAGGCGGAAACGGCTGCGGTAGCGGGCGTGCTTGCCGGGGACTGGCCCCTGGATTGGCCCCACGCGATGTCCGGCCCGGCGAACGCGGCCAGCAAACCGCCGCCCAAACCTTTGAAAAAAGTGCGTCTTTGCATCAGTTGACCGCCTGTGATTTTGAGGCCTTGGGGAGGCCAGGTCTGTTCATTCACTGCGGCGTGGAATATATCAGCCGCCGGGTCCCATGACAAACGGGCCGTCACCTGTTGTCTCGCTTGTTTACTGGTGATAGGCTGAGAGACGGCGAACAGCAAATCATGAAACCCGGAGGGTTTTGTCGTGGAGAGGAGAATGGGACGTATGAAAGCATGTGTTCCGGCGGTATTGTGTGCGGCGCTTGGCGCCGCGTGTATGGCAGGTCTGCCGGTAGCGGCGCAGGACCCGAGGGAAGGACTCTGGGTTCACCCCAAGTGTCAGCCTTTGGCCACGGACACTCTCGGGCCGTTTCTGCGTCTCGGCGACAACAGAATTCTGGCCGTTGACGATTCACACACGTTAATCAGTGGAGATGAAGGCAAAACGTGGGAATCCGCGCCCCTGTTCAAAGAGGGGCAGGACTTCAGCGTCAGCAGCGAACGGGCCCTTGTGCGGACACGCAGCGGCGTAGTGGTCTTGGCTTTCATGAACATGAAAGAACAAGATTGGCGGTGGAACAGCGCGAAACACGACGCCGAACCCGGGACGCGCTTGCCCACGTATGCGATGCGAAGCCTGGACGACGGCAAATCATGGGAAACGCCCAAGAAACTCCACGACGAATGGACTGGGTGCATCCGCAATATGATTCAGACCCGCGGAGGCCAGGTCATTTTTACCAGCATGAAGCTGTTGAACAATCCCGGGCGGCATTCGGTGCTGACATACGTATCGAATGATGATGGTGCAACATGGAGGCCCAGCAACATCATCGACTTGGGCGGCATGGGCCATCACGGAGGCGTGACGGAGGCTACGGTGGTTGAGCTTCAGGACGGACGGTTGTGGAAACTCATTCGCACGAACTGGGGGCGGTTCTGGGAAGCATTCTCGGAGGATAGCGGGGTGTCGTGGCGGGTAATCCGGCCCTCTGCCATCGAGGCGAGCAGCGCGCCGGGGCAATTGGCGCGTCTGGCGAGCGGCCGCTTGTTGTTGGCCTGGAACAGGCCATACCCCGAAGGCAAAAGCGAATACCCATTGACCGGCGGGGACAACGAATGGTCGGAAGTGCCCGTGAGCAACCATCGCGAGGAGTTGTCCCTGGCGTTCTCGGAAGACGACGGAAAGACATGGACGCAGCCCGTGGTCATCGCACGGCAGCCGGGGAAATGGCTGTCGTATCCGTATCTATTCGAGCCGGCCCCAGGAGTCGTCTGGCTCACGACGATGCAGGGCATGGTGCGGGTGAGTTTCCTCGAGAGCGACTTAGTCCCATGAGGATTAAGAACCGCTCAGGCTTTCCTTGTTCTTGTTTGGCTTCGCATCTTAAGGCGCAGGAACACTATCGCTGGCGCGGAATGCTACAGACCAGGCGGCTTCCCGGCTCGTAAACTCGAGTGGAATAGTGAGTATCCGGTCAGAGCGCACGGCCCCCTTGTCGATGGGCTCGTAGCCCTCGGGCACGTGAACAAACACCGTGCCCTTCGCTCCGGGGGCACGTACAGCCACGCCGGAGAGGGTGTGTTCGCTTGCGTTCCACGCCACATCCGACAATTCGGCGCCGCCCATGGTCAGATGCATGTCCGTGGCAAGGACGCAGGGACGTTCTTGGGCTTGGTGCACTGAAATCACGCGGCTGTCGAAAGCGGGAATGGTCACGGCCAGTTTCCCGTCTCCGGCAGCGGCCGGCGACTGCGTCCAGAACTCCCAGCCCAGTACGGGCACGTTTCCGAAGCCCAGCCGTGCCAGGGGAATTTGAACCGAGACTTCCTCAGGAGTGAGGTTAAACAGGCCTACCACGTGATACGTGTCCCACGGTCTGCGCACGGTCAGGTCCCAGATTCGGGCGGGCGACTGCTCGAACAAGTCGAGTGGCCGTGCGGCAACGTCGTACGACGGCAGGCAGAATGGAATCATGGCCATGCGTTCGGGAGCGATCTTGGTCAAATCGTCGCCCAAGGCTACCACGCCTCCGCTCAATGCCAGCCACGCGCAACGCAGTCGAGCCTCGTTCTCGCCTCCCTCGCCGACGATCAAGGCATCGGGCTCGTTGTGCCAGAACGTACGGTGCTTGTACCAGCATGTCGAGAGTTGCTGGTGGTAGCCCCGGAGATGATCCCAGTTTCCGGAGGCATTCCCGATATCCACGGTCGCCCCGCCGATGTTAACGATTCCGCAATACGCGTTCGTGGGAGCGGAACAGTACCGAAGCCACGAGTCAGCGCCCACCACATCGCGGATCTCTTGCATTTCATAACGCAGCATGGGATAGCCGCGCAGCTGCTTGGGATCGCGAAAAACACCGTCCGTGTTGCCTGCGCTGCCGATGAAGTCCACCTTGTAATAACGGACCCCGGCATCCACCAGTGGCTGGAGCGATTCGCGGTAGTGTTGCTGTGCGCCGGGGTCGGTCGGATCAAGACTGAACACGCGGCCGTGAGGCGCCCAATGCCATTTCTCAATGAACACTTTGGGAGTCCCGTCGGCATTGCGGACGAGGGCTTCAGGATGCTCGGCATAGAACGGCGTGAACTCGGAGACGCAGCTCGCGGCTATCCAAATCCCCAGCTTGAGATCGAGGTTTCTCAATTCATCGCTGAGCCAGTTCATGCCGTGTGGGAAGCGGTCGTTGGCGACCCAATGACCCACCACGTCCCGGTATTCCCATCCGTGGTCGACCTGCATCGTGTCGACTCCGTACGGACGAAACCGCTCTGCGACAACCTTTGCGTTGCCGAGCACGAATTCTTCCGTCATGGCCAGGCGCGAACAATACCAGGAGAGCCAGCCCATCACGGTATCCTGCCGGATGGGCGGATTGTTGGCCACGCGCACCTCCTGGGCATATCGCTCTAGCGCAGCGAGAGGGTCGGGCTCGATGCTCACGAGGAGCGGCTCGCTCACGGCGCCATCGAGGCCGTCCGCGTAGTAGGAACATTGCGCCGATAGACTTGTCAGCCCGTGTGCTCTGGTTGCCGTCAGCTGCACACTGGGATTCGAACCGGCCCACGAGAGCCATCCCAAGAGAAGAGACTGTCCGGCTGGCGGATCGTGCACCATGAGCGTTGCCGGCGAAGAATAGCTTGCCTGCTCGCCGTCGAAACACGGCGTGACCCTCGTCCCGCCCTGGTGGCCGGAGTCGCAGAAGCACACCCAACGGTCCCGTTCGGCCCCAAATTGAAACGGCGGTTCTTCGAAAGGCGTGAGGACCTGGATGCTCTGCAGAGGACCCGGCGCGCCGGGTTCAGCACGGGCCGACACCGAAAACCCCGCGTAAGGCGCATTCGGCCGAAGGGTCGCCGTCCATGCAAGTTCCTCCAAAGAAGCAAGGTCCGTGAACGCAACCTTGAGCCGCACGTAATCCCCCAACTCGTCGCGGCCCTCTTCGCGCTGGGCGGAACACGCGGACGACTCCGGAGGGCGGATACTCTGGCCGCCCAACTGGACGCCGGGCGCGCCGTTCGTGAGCAGGATGGAGCCATCGCGAGACGCCATCCCCCACAAGCCGCGTTCCGCGTCATACCAGACGGACACGCGGCTGTTGGCGATCTCAAACTTCGGCGGATTGAGGGCAGTCGCGACCGCCTCTTCCGCACAAGCCGGCGAGACTGCCAGAACGCTCAAGACAACCGCCAGAACCTCAATCCACGGACATAACGGGAAAACCTGTTTACCCATTTTCGCCTCCCGGTGTGCGATGACTATGCGGCCTCTGTTTGGCCCAGGCCGCCCTTTCCTCTGACCGCCATTTGACCAGAACCCCCGGCGGGCGTCAATGATGCGGGCAACGTGGCAGTGTGACACTGCCTTGATCATCTCGGAGATTGAAGAGCAGCGGGGGCTTCTGGTCAAATAACAATTACCGGCCGTCATCATGGAAACGGGGAGTTACAGGCGGTACTTCGACATCCGCCAGAGCACGGACAAGCAAGAGGTGGTTCTGACTATGATTTGCGCGCATATCGGAATGATTGCGGTTTACTGGATGGCAGCAGGGCTCTCCGCGGCGGCCGAGAACGGTCAGGGACTCCGGCTTGTGGCCGAGTTCGATTGTGCAAAGGAATACCCCCCGGAAGCCTATTTCGGTCATGGGGCCGTTTCCGTCGTTGAGTCAAGCATCGGACCCTACCGCGAGGCAGAAGGCAGGCCGCTTTCGCGGTTCGGCTACCGGTTCAAGGTCGAGAATACCGGGCGTCCGCATTTGGCTGTCATACGGTATCCCGACGACAAGCGCCGCTTCATGTGCGTCATGGACGGGACATGTTACGATTTGACGACGGGCGTGTACACCGGATTCGAGAACCCGCTCAGCGGCAAGATGCTCGAGATCCGGCGGATCTTCTGGCCGAGGTGGACCGATTGCAGCATCGTCTTCATGACATGGAGCGACGGCGAACCGGCGGCCGTGGCGGACATCAAAGTCTACGAGATGGACGGTTTGGCGCCTCTTGACGTACCTGGGGATCCGGGTGACGGTTCCCGGCGCGAGTTGGGCATCCAGTTCGAAGACCCCTGCGGCACGTGTGCCAGCGTGGGGGCAATGTCGAATGCGGAATGGATTGACCGCATGGCTGCGTACGCGCGTCACTCCGGACAGAACCTGCTGGTCTACCCCATCGTCTGGTACCATGGCCCCCTCTACCCCAGTGAACGCGAGCCAGCCGGCAACTTCAACACGGTTGTTGCGCCCGACCGCAAACAATACGCGCGCTGGACGAGCCAGCCGGCCGATTGGGTCGCAGAAATCCTCGAACGATTCGACAAAGAAGGACTGGATTTCCAGGCAGCGGTGACGCTCCTTCGGCTTGGGACCCTGATGAAGTCGATGAACATCGATCTGGAATCCATCAAGGCCGGCAAGGACACCATTAACAACATGCTGGGGAGCGGCCAGGTGCAGGCCGGCACCCAGGACTGGACGCCGCTCTACAACGTCATGAACTTCCCCGACCAGGTTGCAGGTACGTCTAAAGGCTGGGCCTACGGCGAATTGAGCGGACAACCCTACCACGCCGGGCCCATCTTCAACCCCCTGCATCCGGTCGTTCAAGATGCCGTGGTGGGTCTGGCGGCGGAAATCGCCGAGCGGTACAAAGGCCATCCCTCCTTCAAGGGCATCTCATTCAACATGTGGCACGCGACGATTCTGTGGTACGCCTCGCTGGATGCGGGATACGACGATTACACGGTAAGCCTGTTCAGCAAGGAAACGGGCATTGAAGTGCCCGTGGAGCCCGTCGCGCCGGACCGGTTCTCGAAGCGCCATGCCTTTTTGACGGGAGAGCGGCGGAAGGAATGGATTGACTGGCGGTGCGCGAAAATCCACGAGCTGTTCTGCCGCATTCGCGACGAGGTCGTTGCACGGCGGCCGGATCTCCGCGTCACGATCACGCTGTGGTCGGAGACTACGGTGTCTCAGATGCTCGGTTTTCCGAAGACGCCGGGACACCAATTGTATGCGCGCCAGAGCACGATCGACTTGTATCGCGACGGCGGATTCGACATCGCTCTGTTCCAGAACGATCCTAACATCGAAGTTGACCTTTGTTTCACGCCAGCGCGGGACCGGGATTGCTGGGGCACCTCCGGCGTGAATATGACTGTCGAGGAAACCTCCATGTTCCGCGACCATGACTTCCTGGACAAAACAACTTTGAAGGCCGCGTACGCCCAGGAGACGCCAGGAGCATACATTTTCAACAGTTGGGTCGAAGCCTGGGGCACTCACAAGTGGTTCCCGTGCGAGGAAAACGACGCGCAGGCAAAGGAACTTGCCGTCATGAGCGGAAAACCGGCTGAGGGGATTTTCCGGATCAACTCGACGTATCCCGAAGACGGGTTCTGGTGGGACTCGCAACTCCGAATCACCCCGCCGCTGCCCGGCGGCGACCACTTCATGGAGCATTACGCGCATGCGCTTGCCGAACTCGACGCATGCCGGATCACGCGCGGCGGCCTCTTCCTGGACCCGGTAAACACCGGCCAGCTTCAGCAGTTCGCGCGCGCGTATCGCGCCCTGCCGGCGAAGAAGTTTGAGACGGTAAGCGCGTCAACGGACCCAGTGGCCGTTCGCAGCCTGACGTACAACGGGCGGCAGTACCTCTATCTCGTCAATCGTGAGTATTATTCTGTCGCCGTTGAACTCGCTCTGACGGACGCCGCGCAGGCGACGGATCTGGCCACGCAACAGGCTGCGGGCGTTCAGCCCCAGTGGCCGGTCACCTTGGGACCGTATGAACTGCGAGCCTTTATGCTGGACAACACTGCCAAGGTCTCCGGCTTCGCGGCATCGGCGCCCGATCACATCGTTGCCCGGCTCAAGAGTGACGCGGAAGCCGCCCTGGAACAGATCGCGCGATTGCGGGCAGCCAACGCACAGCTTCCCACAGGCGCGGACAGGATGGAGGCAGACATCCGGGCAGCCCTCGAGGCGGGACATTACGCCTGGCTGCGCCGGGCGTTGCACAGTTACATCATCAGGAAATGCGGACAGCTTTCGGCGTCGTTGCAATAAGCTTCGCCCCATGACGCACGCGGGGCGCGCTGCTGGCTTCGTGGACATTGCCCCGAACCTGGCTTTGAGAAGCGACCCAAGACACCCAAGGAACGAAAAGGCCTCCACTTCCGCCACCGGAGCAACCGCTATCTCCATCTCCCGACAACCTGGTCAAGGCGCTGGGAGCAGGTAGCCCATGCGTAGGGCAACTACAGCAATGACCGCCCCCACAAGGTCGGAAACCAGATCAAGCGCCGTGTTGACGTACCCGCCCACGCCGGTCTCGGGCATCACCACGGTCGCGATAAACTCGATGATCTCATTGAGCCCGCCTACACCCAGCCCCGCCATGACCACCACGATGGAGAGCGCTGCGCCGTGGCGCACACCGGGGCGAAGCATGGGGCGCACGAGATGGTACATGACCAGAGTAGACACGCCAAACCCGACGATGTGCACGAACTGGTCATAGCGAAGAACGGGAATCGTCTTCGAGAGCGGCATCAGCATCACGCCGTAAAGCACGCCGTCGCCTACCCGAATGCCTCCGCCGCAGAGGTGCAGGATAGCCCACGCCACGAGGCCCCACAGAATCGAGATAGGGTATCGGACACGGTCGTTGGTCAGAGCAATCACCACCATAAAGAAGATGATCACTGCCACATACAAAAGAAACTCGTAGTTCTTGCGGTATCCAAAATACACACTGAACGGGATCAACACCGATAGCAGCACCGCCAGCGGCGCAATGTGTGCACGTTCCAGCCTTAGCATGCGTCTTGACCCTCCCTAACCGGCTATTGGTCCACCCCTCCGGACAGCCCGTCCACCCAACCCGCCCTTGCCAGGACTAGTTGTGGCTTGGCCGCGCTTGAGCCCGCGCGATTCGAGCCTTGCCTAGAGTTCGACGAGCCGCGCAAACTCCTTCGACAGCTTCTCGATACCCGTCTTGGTGACGCGAACCCCGTTCTCCCAGCGGAGGCCGAAGTCTTTGTCCTGGAAAAACGTGTCCACCTGAAACGTCATGTTCTCCTGAAGGACGTAGGTTGAGGTGGACTCCATCCAGGGGCGTTCGACCTCCATCATGCCGATTCCGTGACAGGGACCGTAGAGCATGTACTTCTTGAAACCCCGTCGCTCGACGAATTCCTCGTATTCCCGCACAACCTCCGCCGCGGGCTTGCCGCCCCGCATCAGTTCGAAGGTCTTGAGATGCGCTTCAAGACCAAACTCGACGAGGCGTTTCTTGCGCGGGGGCAGTTTGCCGATCGAACACGGCAGCCCGACGCTCGAGGAGTAGCCGCCGACGCGCGCGCCGATGTTGAGCTGGATGATCTCGTTGCGCTTGATCTTGTTGTGGGTGGGACGCGAGATGGCGTGTTTGGTGCCTGGGCCGCAGAAACAATAGAGGGCGTGGCCTTCATATTCGCCGCCGTGTTTGTAGATCTCTCGCTGGGCAATGCCGATTACCTGGAGTTCGGTCATCCCGGGCTTCATCTCAGCGAGTATGGCCGCAATAGCCTTCTCGCTGATCTTGTAAGCCTTCTTCATGAGCCTGATTTCGTTCGCGCTCTTGCTGGCGCGCAGGCTGGTCAGGGTGTCATCGGCTTTGACCAGTTCGACGCCCGGCAATTCGCGCTGCAGGCTGAAATAAACAGGAAGAGGCATGATCGAGAAGCCGACAAGGCCGAGCCTCTTCAATGCCCGCTTACCCATGGCTTTGCGCACCACATCGCTGAAATGCGCCACGGGAATGCCCGGGTACTCCGGATCGGCGGATTCGCGGTATTCGACCATCATGGCGATGTTGGGAATCACGCTGCGCCCCTGCGCGTAGGCTTCGCTTTCCGGCCCGATGATCAGGACGGGCGTGCCCTTCGCGGGCACGAATACGCCCGCCGACTCGAACGTCGGCCAATACTCGGTGAGATACCGCACATTCGCGAAATCGGCCTCGTTGGAATGCACAAGCGCCGCATCCAGGCCGGCCGCGCGAATATTGCGCTGGAACTTTTCGAGCCGATCGTTGTATTCGGTTTTGGCGATCGCTTGCATGTCATATCTCCTTCGCTGCTTGTTGTGCTTGCTTGAATTGCGCTCCGCGTCCAAGGAGCGTTCCTATCAGCAGGTCAAGTTGTTCCGCGGCATACGCACCGCAGTTTTTAACAATGAAAGGATCGGGGCGCACCGCGCCCTCGCCGTAGGATATCTCCCCCTGGGGCATGGGGTGAAACTCCCAGGGATGGAAGTAAAAGCACAGGAACGGGTCCACGCCCCGGGCTTCGCAATAGCCCACGAAACCGTCGATATGCCGCATCAGCGCGCCGGCGCCCTCCGTGCGGAACAGCGGCCACTGGTCCATATCCCGCCCATAGGGGTCCGTCGATTCCATGGAGAGATCGGCAAACGCGGGCAATTCGACGATTCGCAAATCCCCCTCTTGGGTCCAATCCTCCCGGCTGGGATGATAAGGCCGCAGGCGTTCGCGGAAGTAATACATCGGATAGGTCGCGTCCGCGACATAGCCCAGAGAATCCAAGGCCGTCACTACCGCGGTCGAACCGAACAGGCGCGGACATCTGAACGACACCGGACGCACCCCCGCGACGTCTTCGAGCCATTGCGTGCACAGCCGCAACCGTTCCGGCACCTCGTGCGCTAGAATCGGCATCATCCCCGGGATATCGAACAGGGAATCGCCGATCGTCTCATGAAACAACGTGTGCGCGCCGATCTCGTGTCTCCGGGCCCGGACATTGCGGACGGTTTCCGGGTGTTTTCGGGCGGCATCTCCGGTAAAGAAGAATGTGGCGGTGATGCCGTGCTTATCAAGGATATCCAGAATGATGGGCGTCCCATGCGCGACACCCTCGTAGAACGGGGTCCAGCTTCCGACATCGGTTTCCATGTCAAACCCAAGAACAATCTGCATACGGTTTGCCTCTCTATGTGTCTGGAGCCTGGAACACTCCCGGCGGCTTGGCTGCCCTTACATTCCCCAAAGGCGAAGTGTCTGGCGCCGCCATAAGGGTCCATCGCCCCCCCACTCTACCAAATCTCGGTCTCTTTAGCCATTTTGGCCGCACGGCCTGCTCGCAACCTGCGCGTTTCCGCTACGGGGTTATAGGGAGATCAGAAGGTACGGAAGGGGTATCAAGTTGCTTGCTCCGCGCCCTCCAAAATGTATACCATGAAGGCAGTTTCCCACCGGGGGGAGACACCTTTCCGGCAGCAACAGCCGAAACGGCTGCCACCGGGAACCACACAGATTTAGGGGACGATCATGACGAATTTCTCATGGATAGACGGGAGCATCGTGGGCCTGTATATCGTTGCCACGATGGTTGCGGGGATCGCGGTGCGTAAGTACGTGGGCAAAGTCGAGCATTTCCTGATCGCCGGACGCGAGATGAACCTGTATCTTGGGATCGCGTCGCTCGCGGCTACCGAGTTCGGCATCGTCACGTGCATGTACACGTCACAGAACGGATACCGGAACGGGTTCGCCGGCGCCACGCCGGGCATCCTGGCCATGCTTGCCATGTTCTTCGTGGGCTATACCGGATTCTGCGTCAAGCCATTACGCGACGCGGGCGTGATGACCATTCCCGAGTTATTCGAGGTGCGCTACGGCCCGCGCATCCGCTGGGCGGCCGGCGTTGTCATTGTCCTAGGCGGATTGCTCAACATGGGCGTCTTCTTACGCACCGGGGGCGATTTTCTCGTGGCCGTTTGCGGGTTCGACCCGAAGTATCTCGAGATCACCATGACCGCGTTGCTGGTGTTTGTTGCCATATACACCGTACTGGGCGGGATGTTGTCCGTGCTTGTCACCGATTTCCTGCAGTTCGTCGTCATGAGCGCGGGGTTGCTGGCGGTGACCATCCTGATTCTCGTCAACATCGGCTGGGACCAGCTCGTGGCGGTCGTGCAGGAAAAGTACGGAGAAGGCGGGTTCAACCCCTTTGCGAAACCCGACATGGGGTGGAAGTACATCGTTGACAACGCCTTGCTCAGCCTGGCGATGGTGTTGACGTGGCAGACTACCATCCAGCGATTGCTGGCCGCCAAGGACACCAAGACCGGCCGTCAGGTATATACGCGCACCAGTGTGTTCTTCCTGTGCCGTTGGCTTGTTCCCGTACTCTGGGGCATCGCGGCGCTTAAAGTAATCACGCCTCAGGAAGTCGGCGACAACACGCTTCTCGCTATGCCGATGATGCTGAGCCGGATCACGCCCATGGGCCTCATGGGCATTCTGATCGCCGCCATGCTGGCGGCCGACATGTCCACCGATGCCTCTTACATGCTCACGTGGTCCAGCGTCATCTACAACGACATCCTGGCGCCGGTCCACAAGCGCCAGTGGTCTGAGAAGCGCGGCCTGGTAGTCAGCCGGTCAATCGTCGCGGTCATTGGCATTTTCCTGTTGGTTTACGGTCTGTGGTATCCGCTGCAAGGCAGCCTGTGGGACTACCTTAGACTTACCGGCAACATCTATCTGTCGAGCATGTCGGTTCTTCTGGTAGCCTGCTGCTACTGGAAGCGCGCAAACAGTTGGGGCGCCGCGGGAGCCATCATCTGCGGGGCTGTGATTCCGGTGATGTTCCTTGTCATGGAGCAACTTCCCAGCACACGGCATTTCGCCAAAGAAGTTTTGGGGCCGGAGTACTCCAATATTGCGACCTACATCATAGCCGCAACGGCCATGGTGCTTGGCTCGCTGCTGAAGCCCCAAACAAGACCCCTTGCGGTGAAAGGATAGAAAACCATGCCCGAACACTTGTTCTGGTGGTTAGCGACGGCCCTGTGCGTGGTCTGGTATTCGACGATCACAATCTACGTCGCCGTTCGCGGTGCTATGGACATCAAGAGCATGCTTCTGCGGCTATCCAACAACGGCAAAGAGGAAGAGTGAAATAGCCGGCTGGCGCTTGACAGCAGATAGTTGTCGCTATCGAGTGCCACACAAGCGTTAAGTTGCCATCTCTTTGGCCGGTGGCGAACCAAGGGTCCAGCACGAGCCGCCGTGAGTGGGCTCAGCATCGAAGGGTCTCGGAAGGGAGACCTCCGCGCGATTTCGCGTCCTCAGGCTGAAAAAACGCGGATATGCCGCGGACGCACGTAGACGGTGCTGCCCGAAGCGAGATTCATGGTGGCGAAACGTTCCTGAGAGATTTCCGCGGCAAGTTCCTGGCCGTCGCCGGTTCGCAGTTCAATACGCACCAGCGGGCCGGCCGATTGGATGCGTACGATCTGTGCCTCCAGTGCCGGGAGCCCACTGGTCTTGGTGTCGATGGTCAAGTCGTGGGGTCGAACGAAGACGCGTGCGTCGCCGAGCACCTGCTGCCGATCTTGCGGGTAAGGGATTTGCATTGAGCCGAACTGTATGGTGCCGCCGTTCACGCGGCCGTGGAAATCGTTGGTTTCGCCCAGAAAACGCATTACGAATTCGGTATTGGGGTGGTGAAACACCTCGTCCGGCGTGCCCACTTGCTCAATCCGTCCCTGGTTCATCACGACGATTCGGTCCGCAACCTCGAGGGCTTCGTCCTGATCGTGCGTGACAAAGACGCTGGTGACGTTCAATTCGTCATGCAGGCGCCGCAGCCACGCGCGCAGTTCCTTGCGCACCTTCGCATCGAGGGCGCCGAAGGGTTCATCGAGGAGCAATACCTTTGGTTCTACGGCGAGGGCGCGCGCCAAGGCCACCCGTTGCCTCTGGCCGCCAGACAGTTGATGAGGATAACGGCCCGCAAGGCCCTCGAGCTGGACAAGGCGCAGGAGCGTCTGGACCCGGTTATGGATCTCGGCCCGCGAAGGGCGTTCTCTTCGCGACCGCACGCGCAGTCCGAAGGCGATGTTCTCGAAAACCGACATGTGGCGAAAGAGCGCGTAATGCTGGAAGACAAAGCCGACCCGCCTTTTCCGCGCGGAGATTCTGGCTACGTCGTCTTCGGAAAACAGGATGCGAGTCTGGTCGTGCTGATCGGGAATCTCGAGTCCGGCGATGATGCGAAGGAGCGTTGTCTTGCCGGAGCCGGACGGCCCCAGGAGCGCCACCAGTTCGCCGGTGGCGACGGTGAGCGAGATGTCGTCGACGGCTTTGAATGCCTCGAAGCTCTTGGAGACGTGGCGCAGTTCGATGCTCATATCTGTTTCTCCGGCATCTTATCGAGGGCCGTTTCTTCCGCATCCGCGGAGGGTGCCTTTGTGCGCCGCTCGACAATGCTCTTGAGCACCAGTGTCACCATGGCAAGCAGCGTGAGTAGGGAGGCTACCGCGAAGGCCCCGACAAAATTGTATTCGTTGTAGAGAATCTCGACGTGCAGCGGCAGGGTGTTGGTCTGGCCGCGAATATGCCCCGACACGACGGAGACGGCGCCGAACTCGCCCATGGCCCGCGCATTGCACAGGATGACGCCGTAGAGCAGGGCCCACTTTACGTTTGGGAGGGTCACACGCCAGAAGGTCTGCCAACCTGTCGCGCCCAGGGTGAGCGCTGCCTGCTCGTTTTCGGTGCCTTGTTCCTGCATCAGGGGGATGAGCTCCCTGGCGACGAATGGGAAGGTCACGAAGACCGTGGCAAGCACGATCCCGGGGAGGGCAAAAATGATCTCGATATCGTGCTTGGCCAGCCACGGCCCAAGCCAGCCCTGCATACCGAAAAGAAGCACGTAGACCAGGCCTGAGATGACCGGCGATACGGCGAATGGGAGATCGATGAGCGTGATCAGAACGCTCCTGCCCCGGAACTGGAACTTGGCCAGCGCCCAGCTTGCGGCTACCCCGAATACAAGATTTGCGGGCACCGCGATGATGGCCACAAGGAGCGTAAGCTTGATTGCGGCCAACGCGTCCGGTTCGTGAACGCTTTCAAAATAGGCGCCAACGCCTTTTCGGAGAGCTTCCGCGAAGACTGCCACAAGCGGCACGGCCAGGAACAAGGCGAGGAAGAGCAACGCGGCCAGAGTAAGCCCCCATTGTACCCAGAGGGGCTCGGTCGTAGCAGCTCGAAGGCGCGGCGCGATGGTTCCTGACAACTCGGCCGTGTACTCGGTCATGAGGCGCCCCCTCCCTGATACTGACGCACGCTCCACCATTGCAGCAGGTTGATGCACAACAGCAACACGAACGAGACAATCAGCATCACTGTTGCCAGAGCCGCCGCGCCTGCGTAGTCGTACTCCTCGAGTTTCGCGATGATCAGTAAGCTGGTGATCTCGGTGCGCATGGGCATGTTGCCCGAGATAAAGATCACCGAGCCATACTCACCGATGGCTCGAGCGAAGGCCAGGGCAAAACCGGTGAGCAAAGGCGGGATAAGCGGCGGCAACAGCACCCGCGTTATGGTCTTCCACCTGGAGGCGCCAAGGCTGGCCGCGGCCTCTTCGAGTTCGCGGTCCAGGTCCGCAAGCGCGGGCTGCAAGGTCCGCACCACGAACGGCAGGCCGATGAAGGTAAGGGCAATGCCCACCCCAAGCGGCGAGAAGGCGGCCTTGATTCCCAGGGGCTCCAGATAGCGCCCTATCCAGCCGTTCTGGGAATAGATGGCTGTCAGCGAGATGCCGGACACCGCGGTAGGCAACGCGAAGGGCAAATCAACCACGGCGTCGACGATACGCCTGCCCGGAAAGGCGTAACGCACCAGCACCCAGGCGGTGATGAATCCGAAGATGCTGTTGATCAGCGCCGCTCCAAAGGCCGCTCCAAACGTCAGTTTGTAGGAAGCAAGCACCCGCGGCGAAGTGACGGTTTCCCAGAACTGCCCCCATCCCATGTGCGCGGAGCGCGCAAACAGCGCCGCCAGCGGAATGAGCACCACAAGGCTCAGGTATACGATAGTATAGCCAAGGGTAAGGCCGAACCCCGGCAATACGCTGTGCGATTTCCATCTGTAACTCAACGGTATTCTCTTTCCGGCTCTTTCCCTGCGTGTTGGTGCGAAAGCAGCGGCCCGGAACCCGGCCGCTCAGCCAAGTTCAGCGGCCCTGGGTATAAATCTGGTCGAAGAGCGCCTTATCATCAAAATGTCTTGCTTGCGCCTGGTCCCAATTGCCGAATACGGCATTGAGCGAGATAAGATTGACCTCCGGGAAGCGCTTAAGATCTTCCTGGTCAGCGTATTCGGGGTGTACCGGCCGGTAGTAATGCTTGGCGGCGATGCGCTGGCCCACCGGCGAGTACAGGTATTCGAGATATGCCCGGGCAACCTCGTACGTGCCGTGCTCCTTGGCATTCTTCTCCACCACGGCTACTGGAGGTTCGGCCAGGATACTGATAGTCGGCACGACAATCTCGAACTTGTCGGGGCCAAGTTCCTCAACCGCCAGGAAGGCCTCGTTCTCCCACGCCAGAAGCACATCGCCGATTCCGCGCTGCGCGAATGTGGTCGTGCTGCCGCGCGCGCCGGAATCGAGAACAGGCACATTCTTGAAAAGTGCGGTGACGAATGCTTGCGCCTTCTTTTCGGCCGCAGTGATCTCGCCGGCCGCGGACGGGTCCTGGAGCTTGGCGAGATCGCCCAGTTCCTGCTTGAGCACATAGGCCCAGGCAGCAAGATAGTTCCAGCGGGCGCCGCCCGAGGTCTTCGGATTCGGGGTAATGACCTGGATACCGGGTTTCACGAGGTCGGGCCAGTCCTTGATGCCTTTGGGATTCCCCTTGCGCACGAGGAAAACAATCGTACTTGTGTATGGCGCGCTATTGTTAGGCAGCTGGGATTGCCAGTTTTCGGGCAACAATCCCGTCTTGCGCGCGATGACATCGATATCGTAAGCGAGCGCCAGCGTCACCACGTCCGCGGGCAGCCCATCCATTACGGCGCGCGCCTGTTTTCCCGCGCCCGCGTGCGACTGTTGTATCGTCACGGTGTCGCCCGTCTTGCCCTTCCAGTACTCGGCAAACGCAGGGTTATACTCCTGGTACAACTCGCGCGTCGGGTCGTAAGAAACATTCAGCAGTGTGATGTCCGCGGCCCGAGCGGCGGGACCTGCCAACACCACAATGGCGATGATTACCGCTGAGGCGAGCTTTACAAGTGAACTTTTGACCGAGAGTGTGGAAAACATGGGATGATCTCCTTCATCTGCCTGATGTGCGTGACTTCAGCCCTAGCGGAGGCCAAGCCATGTGCCGATAGCTTCGCCAAGGGTGCCGAGCGCCGCCGCGAACTCGCCGAAGATCTCAACCTTCTGCTGGACCTCAAGAGTGGACGCCGCTACGCGCGGCAATGTGATTCGGGTGGCTGGTCTTACGTGATTCATTTCATGTTCTCCTTCTGTGATTCTTGGTTGTATTGCCGCTCTATTGATAATTGACATATCGAAATCAACGTCAAAACTCCAACTGAAGGCGCGTGGCCAACACGTCGAAGTGACCGTCGTACAGGTCGTGTTCGATGTCATTGCGCGTCCAGTTTACAAACCAGCGGACGTTGTCGTTCACGTACCAGTTCAAACCAATGGTAAGAGCTTCGTGCTCGCCGGCGCGCATGAAGCCGTCGTTCAGATCTACTGCGCCGTATCGGGCCAGCAGCTCCCACGCGCCCCATCCCCGGTTCTCGCCCCGATAGGAGAAGGGGTGCAGCGGTTCCGGCGCCTCGAATATTCCGCTTTCGTGCCGGTAGGGACGGTGCTCGCCCGTCAACAGATAGCCCGCCTGAGCGTACCACCCGTCAAAATCGAGATTTCCCCCGAAGGTCGTATCTACGTCCGACACCACGTATTCGCTTTGAAACGAGAACCCCTCGAGAACGCCGGCCAATTCCAGACCGTACAGATTGACGTCGTCGGCGCGGGCATCGCGGAGCCGGAATCCGAGCGGCAGATCGTCGGTATCCACGTACCGGAAGAGCGCAAGGCGCGATTCGGGCCTTACGCCGTAACGCAATGGCTCGCCGTCGGGGTTGCGGACGCTTGCCGCGGCGCCCACGTGCAGCAGCCTTCGCCCTTCATCCGCATAGTAAGGCAGCCCCGTCACACGGCCCGTGATCTGCCAACCCTGATCTTCATCCGAATCATCGCTGCTCGGGATGTCGTCGGTCTCTTTGAAAATGCCCAGGGCCCAAGTGAACCGTTCCGCTTTCGGCTCTCCGAGCAGCGCGTCGCTAATCTGGAGGCCCGCGTTGCGCGAGGGCGCGAAGACATTAAGCAGCGGGGTCTCCATGAATTGCCGGCCTGTCGTAATCCCGTTCAACTCATCCAGGCTGAACGGTTCCTTGAAATGCCCGATCCTCAGGTCAAAAGCATTGCCCCCAATGTAAGGGATGCCGTTGTACTGAAGGTACACATCCCGGAATTTCGGTGTGTCTTCGCCGTTTTCGCCGGCGAAATCAAACTCACCCACGTAGGTGAAATCGTCCCAGACTTTCCCTTGCAGGCGGATGCGCGCCATGCGAAAGCCCGTGCCGTCCTGTTCATCGCCAATGACGTCTTCCAGCTCGTCGTCCTGGTTGAACCACGCAAAGTCGTGCGCGATGCGCAGCCGCACCCGGTGTTCGAAGGCGCCATCAGCCGACCGCACGCGAAGGCCGCCGCCGTCAAGAGTCACCTTCGGGGCATTCTCCTTCACTTTAGCAGCTTCCTCCGCGGCCTTTTCCTGGTTCGCCTTGTCCTCGGCATACCGCGCTTCCAGACGGTTCAATTGCTCGGAGAGCTGGCGCACTTGTTCGCGCAATGCCGCTATCTCTTCGGCCGTTGCCGGGCTGGGTGGTTGCGCCCACGCCCCGAGGGTTGTGGCCAAGCTCACAAACAGCGCCCAAAACCATCTTCTGTGTCTCATGATTCCGGTCTCTTCACTGCGTGTGGACACCTCCGGCGTTCCGGTCAGGTCCTTTCGCATTGCGTTTTTGTACGCGGCCGCCGCGCATGCGGTAGGCCGAGAACGTTACTACATGCGGGCTGAGATTCATGGGATACTCAGCCGAACGCGCTCGCGCTTTTCGACCTGCACGACCCTGCCGTCATGCACGATCACTTCGACGGAGCCGAACCGAAGACTGGCTACTGCGGCCAAGATCGCTTCCGCGGTGGAAGCGTCCAGTGGCGCAAAACGGCCCGCTATCGCGGAGTCTAGAGTGCCTGCTGATTTGCTGCTCATACGGATACGACAACACCCCTACTGCTCTTTGAACCAGACAAAGCTACCTTCCTTCCGCGAAGTGAGCAGGGACCGTGCCAAGTCTGGAAATCAAGACGAGGGATCAAGGAACAGCGCGTCTCCGTTTAGCTAAACAACTGAAAATAATCGTCTTACATATTCATCCCGCTCCGGAAAAGTCCTTTGTAGCAGCAGCTTGATTTCGGGAAGGGGCGATATGCCGTGCTAGATTCCGTGATATTTACCAGTTCTGGTATAAAATATACTGGAAAAATCCAGTATATCTGCTATATAGTATCTCTATGGAACGTTACCATTCATTGCTTTTGGCAGTCTGGCGGGAGGCGTGCCGTCATACCGAAATAGATAATCTGCTGACGCGAATCTCGTCTCTCGTGTCAGACCAACTTCGCTTCGATACGATGGCCCTGTATTTCCTTGACTTACAGAAGGGAACCGTCGAGCGGCCGGGTTCCGTTTCGCCTCGAGGAGACCCCGTTGCTCCGCTTGGGCAGGTCGAACTCGAGCCCGAAGGGGTGAAGAGTCTGGCCGAGTGGTGCCGTTTGTCATCGACCCGGGGTTTTTCGGCGTCGGAACCGCCCGCGCCGCTGAAGGGAAGTATTCTCTGCGGACTTGGGCGTCACGTGCTGGCCGTCCCTCTGCGTTCGGAATACGGTACGCTGGGCATGTTGCTTCTGGGCACGCAAGGCAGCCCTTTTGAACCGCGTGAACAGGAGCTGGCAGAGCTGCTTCGGGAACCTATGACGGTCGCTCTCGAGAATGACCGGCGAATGCATGAATTGGTGTCCTTGCGCGAGGCGGCCGAGGCGGACAAGCGGAAGCTGCTCAGCAGGTTGGGGCGCGAACGGTTTGAGGATGTGATCATCGGAGCGGACGGGGGATTGAGAGCCGTCATGGAACGGGTAGCTCTCGTGAGCCGGTCCGACGTCCCCGTCCTGCTTCTGGGCGAAACCGGTTCGGGCAAGGAAGTGATCGCCCGAGCGATTCATGAGGGTTCCCTCCGGGCAAAAGGCCCTTTCATCCGGGTGAATTGTGGAGCAATCCCTTCAGAGCTGATAGACTCCGAATTGTTCGGACACGAGCGCGGGAGTTTTACCGGAGCGGTTTCCGAGCGCAGAGGCTGGTTTGAACGGGCCGACGAAGGCACACTGTTTCTGGATGAGATCGGCGAACTGCCTCATGCAGCCCAGATCAGGCTGCTTCGCGTTCTTCAGGAGGGCATGTTCGAGCGAGTCGGCGGAGAACAGGCGTTGCGCGTCGACGTGCGGATTATTGCCGCCACCCATTGCGACCTGGCGCGCCGTGTCCAGGAAAGGACCTTTCGCGAAGACCTGTGGTATCGCATCGCTGTATTTCCTGTTGTCTTGCCACCCCTTCGCGAACGCAAACAAGACATTCCCGGACTCGCCGCTCATTTCGCTGAGCGCGCGGCCCGGCGTTTTGGCCTTAAACAGCAAGACCCGACACCAGAGGATATTGCTTTGCTGTCTGGTTACGACTGGCCGGGCAATGTCCGCGAGTTCGCGTCCGTTCTGGACCGGGCCGCTATCCTGGGCGACGGAAGATCGCTGGAGATTGCCAAGGCGCTTGGCGGTGCACTCGGCCCGAGAGCCGCTGCCGCACCGTCAGGTTCACAACAGTCGCCCTCGGAGCCGACACCATCACTGGACAGCGCCATGCGGCATCACATCGAGCGCGCGCTCGCGCAATGCAACGGAAGAATCGAGGGCCCGCGCGGAGCCGCCGTTGTTCTGGACATTAATCCGCACACCCTTCGCGCACGGATGCGGAAACTGGGTATAGACTGGCGCCGGTTCCGCGCTTGACGGGATTGGGCCGGCCAGGAATCCAAATGCGTTCGAAGACCGTACCGGCCTTGACGGCAACTGTTCCCTTGCATATCTTTGTGGAAGACCCGCGCGCGATTGCCGGGGGCGGGCGATGTAATGATCCCGGGCATGAACTCAGTTGCATCAGAGGAGCTTTTCGATGCATCGACGGCATTTCTTGAGGCTAGGCGCCGGAACAACAGCGGCGGGGGCCATCTTTTCGCGTTCTGCGTTTGCCGCGCAGGCAGCCGAGAGCGCGATGCCAGCAGGGGCAGAGGCCGCAAGTCGACGGCGTTCTTTGTTGCGGGACTATACGGAAGAAGACCACCGCAGGCGGCTGCGTAACATCGGCCGGTGCACGCAAAGCATCCGGTCCTGTATGCGCAAACATCTCGTGACGGACTATCTGCCCGCCCAATGCTGCTACAACCTTGGCGAATACCCCGGCCGCGCCCCTTACGACCCCGGCGAGGAGGACGAGCAGGAATTGGATCGCCTCAAAGAACATGGTATCCAGGTGCTGCAAGTGTTTGATGACTGGAACGATTCCCTGGGACTGTTTGGGGGAGACAAGTACACGGCGTGCAACCCGGCCGGGTACCATCGCTTCATTGAAATGGCTCACCGGCGAGGCATGAAGGTGCTCACGTACACCTCCCCCTGTTTCATCGAGCGCGCTCATCCGGAGTTCCGGCAGGAGTGGAGCCGCGAGGGCGACTTCCTGGTCGTGGGGTACTGGGACATGGCGCGCTGCTCCCCCGCAAGCCCGGGGTGGCGCGCGTTCGTGCTTCAGCGCATCGCCCGCATCCTCGATGAATATGGCTCGGACGGCATCTACATGGATGGGGGATACCTCGCAAATCAGCATGCCGCAAAACAGTCCATGCCGCTTGCGAAAGACGAGGTCGTTGCCTTTGAGGAAACGCCGCGGCATGACGGTGCGTTCGTCGACCTCATCGCCCTCGTCTACGCCGAAGTGAAACGGCGCGGCGGCATTTTGAAACTGCACGTCAACGGCGCGGAGCAGCCACAGAGCGGCGGGCTCAAGGTCTACGACTATCTATGGGTAGGGGAAGGCGTAAAACAGGTGGATCCTCTTCGCGAGGCCGTCAAAGACTATCCCCCCTACGTAGTTCCGTGCATCGACATGGGGTTCGCGAGCGTCGAGTCCGAGGACGAGCCCTTCCTTCATTCGATTCCATACCTGCAGTTTCCCGTGCTCATGGGCGGGCGAAAGTTCACGGGCGAGCGCGGCATGATTGCCGGCGTGAAGTACAACGATGACTTCTGGAT
>DAOLNV010000010.1:35581-52351 GCA_035416745.1 Candidatus Hydrogenedentota bacterium
CACCGGTGGAAATACGGACTGCGGCGACGTACCTCGCCGGCGACGACCCCTCGGCCGCGGGTTCCTCGGTCTGGAAACTGCCACAGCGTTCGCTCCGAATTCTACGAATGGCTGTTTGATGCGGCGCGCATTTTGCCTTCGATTGCCCAAACTGCTACCGTGCCTTGTTCGTTCGAGGCTTCTCCGGGTTGTGAAATGCGGCTCCACTTGAACAGGTGAATCCCATGCAATTCCAGCTTCTCTCGCTCCTTCTTGCGCTGGTGACCCCGTTTTCCGGTGCTGAAACACGATTCGAAGACGACTTCCAGGATGGCCTGAGCCGGTGGAAACCCCATTTCACCGAGGGGGACTGGTCGTGCAGCGGCGGCATACTGGCCACACGCGGCGGGGAGGAATATGCGGGCCGCGCCGCGGACATCCCGCCTTTAAGCGATGTGGTCATGGAGGTTGATGCCCGCTGCGGGGAATCGCCGCGACGCAATTTCGGGCTAGCGCTTCGCGTGAAAGCCGACCACACCCGCGTCGTGATCCGGTACTACGACCGCGACGACGCACTCCAGATCATCTTTTACGAGAAAGATGCGCCCGTCCGCATTGAAAGCGGTAACGGCGGTCTTGGCATTCAGCCGGGCGCATGGTACCGCTTCAAGGCAGCTGCGGTAGATGACCTGGTCCTGGCGAAGTGTTGGCCCGCGGGCGGCGTGGAGCCGGATTGGCAGGTCCGGGCGCAGTACCCAGACACCGAGCCCGGCCTTGTCGCCTTGGCCGCCCACGACGGCACGCATGCGGACTTCTGCTCCGTGCGCGTGGATTGGGGCGAGGGTGTCGATGAGCTTCGGCAACACCTCGAGGCAGAACGGACGGCGTTTCTTGCCCACATGTCTGAGGGCCTCACGCTGGAAATCGAACCCACACCATTGGTATTTCGTGACGATCAAACGCGCCTGGTTCTCCTGCGCACCATGCTTGACGGCAACGTCACGCCGGTCAACGGGATGGTCCATGTTGATTACGAAGGCGCCCCCCGGGAATATGCCGTAAAGACCAGCGATTACGCGGATGACAGATGGCCCCTGCGCGTCGCGGAGCCGGCCGCGCCGGTGCTGCTGCGCGTCGGATTTGACACAGAACCCGGCAAACGTCTTGAAGCTGAATGCCAGCTCGAACCCGCAAAACACTGGACGTTCTACATGACCCCGCACACCCACTACGATATCGGCTATACCGAGCCGCAGCCTGAGGTCATCGAGCGGCTTGCGCGCGAAACCAACGACGCCATACAGTTCTGCGAGGATACGGGGGATTGGCCGGCCGAAAGCCGGTACCGGTGGACCGTGGAGGTGACCAGCCTCGCGGACCACTTCATCAAACAATACCCGCAACAAGTCGACCGCCTTATGAAGCTTGTACACGAGGGCCGGATCGAGATTTGCGGCTTTTATCTCAACATGCCCACGGAGCTCACGGGTCACGAGGAGACCATCCGCTGCCTCTACTACGCTCAGGAGCTGCGCGAACGCTACGGCGTGCGGATCGACACGGTGATGATCGACGACGTGCCGGGGTATACCTGGGCCCTCGCTGACCTGCTTGTGGACGCGGGAATGCCGCGCGCCGCCTTCCGGGCCAATTCGATTCGCGGGCAGTTTCTATGGTACCGGGAAGGGGCTGTACCGCGGCCATTCTATTGGGAAGGCCCGGCAGGGAAACGTCTTTTCACGTGGTACACAGACAGCTATCGCGAAGGGAACTTTTTCCGCGAGCCCGGCCTGTACGAGGACCTCTTCCTCGGCATCATTCGCCAGAACGAAGCCACGGGCACATCTGTGACCGACATCCAGCTTCGGATGGGCGGCGACAATCTCACTCCCGACCTTGATGCGAGCGCGAATGCACGGGCGTGGAACGACAAGTATCTCTGGCCCCGCGTGACGGTCGCCACCAACCGCGAATTCCTCGAGGTCCTCGAAGCGAAGTATGGGGCTCAGGCGCCCGTCGTTCGGGGAGACATCCCCAGCTGGTGGGCCGAAGGTCCCGCCAGCACCGCCGCCGAAACGGGCATGACCCGTCTTGCTCACGACCGTCTCTTGGCCGTCGAAGCGCTGTGGACGCTCGCCACACTGTGGGCGCCCGACACGGCGTATCCACGCGGCCGCATTCGGCAGGCCTATGACTACATGCTTCATTTCGACGAGCACACGTGGGGCGCCAGCGGCAGTATAAGCGACCCGCACGGCGAGGCAACGCGTGTCCAGTGGCAATGGAAAGCAAGCCAGGCGTACCAGGCCGCGGCATTGACCGAAGAACTCGAGAAGGAGGTTCTTGGCCTGCTGGCGGCGCGCATCCCGGCATCCTCGGAGGATCTTGCCGCTGTCTGGAACGCCACAAGCGCGCCCGGGAATGGCCTTGTCGCACTGAAGCGCGCCGACGGATTCCCTGTCTCAGCCGAAACGACACGGATTGTCTCGGCCGAGACTGGCGGGGCGTCCCCGGCACAGTGGGAACCGGAAACCGAGACGCTCTTCTTCGCGGCGTCGAACGTGCCGGCGTACGGATTCTCCGTGTACCGGCTCGAAGCCGGTTCCGCGCCGCAGAGGAAGGACGTTGCGGACGATCATGTTCTCGAAAACGAATCCTATCGCTTGGCCTTCTCGCCGGAAACCGGCGCCTGGGTTTCCTTTCAAGACAAGCGGACAGGGCGCGAATTGCTCGATGCCACAAGCGCATGGCGCGGGAACCAGCCCATCCGGGAAATCCCGGACGGCGGCCGCGAAGCCATCGATAGGAAGCAGCCCGTGGACTTCGAGCGCACGCCCGCGGGACCGTGCCGTTTGGTGGGCCGCCAGTCCGGGCCCGTGTACGACAGTCTCACGTTCGAGACCGCACTGCCGGGGTGCCCACGCATCCGCCAGACCTATCGCCTGTGCGGCGAGGTTCTGGACATCGAGAACATCTTCCAGAAAGAGGAGGTCATCGAGCCGGAAGCCATCTCGCTTGCCTTCCCCTTCGCGATCTCAAGCCCCGCGATTCATGTTGAGGTGGCCGATGCGGTCATGCAACCCAGCGTCGAGCAATTGCCCTATTCCTGCTACGACTTCTACTCCATCCAGCATTGGGCGGTTATAGGAGACAATGAGGTGTCAATACTCTGGTCGCCCATCGACGCGCCGCTCGTGTCTTTCAGTGACCTGAACATGTACCGGTGGGCGGACAAGCTGACCTTCGACCGCGGACACGTTTACTCGCTCGTCATGAACAACTGCTGGACCACCAATTTCCGCGCCGGCCAAGACGGTGAAATCCCCTTCCGTTACCGTGTCCAGGTCCTTCCAACAACCATTCGTGCCACGGACGCCTTCGCCCGGTCGCAGCGGGCCTTCAGTCCGCTCCTGCCTTTGAGACCCGCCGGGGCTGAGGCAGTGATGCCCCCGATGACCGGTCAATTCATTGCGCAGACCGAAGGTGAACCGGTGGCCGTGACGTGCATGAAAAGGGCTGAATCCAGCGATGACGTGATCGTGAGGTTACTCGAGTTAGAGGGCCGCGCCGGAGCGCGCAGGCTCCGATTTGATGTGCCCCGGGGACTCCGGTTGCAGGAAGCCTATACCGCCACGCCTACTGAGACGCGCGTTGCTCCGATAGCCGTCCAGGGCGATACGCTTGTAGTGGACGTGCCCGCTCGCGGCGTCGTGACAATCGGCATGGTGCTGGAGCGGAACATCTAAACCCACGAGCGATTGGCGGCGTCGCGCCCGGAGACTCGAATCTCAGCCGCAGCGGCCGGGTACGCGACGGATTGCCATTTGCCCGGACCCGCCTCATGGTATACGCGCAGGTCATCAGGCGCAGCGTCTGCAGGACGCTTGGCGCCTTCCAGGCGCACTGTGACGGCACGCTCCGCTGCATTGCCCCCCACGTAGGCCTCATGGGCGGGATGTTCGGCATCAACGTAGTCAACGTCGTGCAGGGGTTTGCCGTGAATGTCGGCGCCGCGGTCCTGCAAGTCATCGGGCGCCTGATGCATCTGGATCTCGAGCCGGTTGCCGTAACCGTCCACTGTCATGAAGGCCGCCGGATAGCTGGCGGTCCCCGTCGAGGTCACGTGAAGAATCCCATTTACCTCCTTGGCGGCAGAAAGATGCAAGTGGCCTGTCAACACCGCGGCTACGGTGTCACGGTGTGATTCGACGATCTCGGCCATTCGGGGGTCTACCACGTGCCAGCTTGGCCACATGAAGCTCTTCTTCAAGACTTCTTCCTCGCGCATTGCGATCAACGGCACGTGGCTCACGAGGACGGCGGGCATGCCGCCCAGCCGTTCGAACGCACGCTCAACGAAGGCGTTTCGCGCCGCGGTTACGCTGTCGGGTGAACGGTGCCCGCCACTGGTGTCGACCACTATGAACCCTATGCCGCCAACCGTAAAGACGTAATTGCGCCAACCGTTCCCGAAGCACAGGTCATACGCCTGGTAAGTCTCGGACTGACCCTCGCCTTGCCCGTTCTCGTGGTTGCCCACACAGGGGAGAAAGGGAACGCTCAAACACGCCAGCACGTTCTCCCTGAGCCACTGGAAATCCCGGCTCATGTCGGAAATCTCGCCATCAACTATGTCCCCTGCCGACAGCACGAAGTCCGGCGCCTCCATTTTCCCGGAACCCTGAGCGCAGGATACCAGCCATGCCGCCTTGTCATTGGCGCGCGGGTAGCCGGGCGGGCGGCCCGACACGAGCGGGTCGCGCACATGAACATCGTTCCACACCATGAAGCGGAAACGCCTGCCCGAGGTCTCGGCGCGAGCATGCCAGGGGGATAGACCGGCCAAGGCGCACGCTCCCGCCAAGAGAAAGGTCCGCCGCGCGATGGTATGCATCTCAATCTCCATTCCCGGGCTCTCTTCTCAAACACTACTTATCAGGCCACAGAGCGTTCACGGCAGCCACGGTCTCATCAACCAGCACTTGGCCGCCTTCGGGCCCCACCTCGTTGCTCTGCACGATCGCGCTGTAGCCGCCGCCCGCCGCGGCGAACGGCGTGGGCACATACGTGCCCGGCCCGGCAAGCTCGATAACGAAGGTGTGCAATGCCTTGCTCTTCGCTTTCATCTGGATGCCATACTGGGTGTAAAGTTCGAAATCATTGGTGGCAATCGCCACATCGCCCAGGCGAAGAAGATGAAGATCCATGATATAGGGCGGAACGGGGCCCGCTTGCTGGCGTTCGTAGCGCTTCACCGCTTCCTGGTGCCAGGCGATACGTCTGAAGTCCTTGGGGTCGGTGGAACACGCCGCAATCTCCGCTTGAATGCTCTTGAATTCCTCTTCGGTAACCAGACGCCGTGGCAGTTCGATAGATTTCACGACGTGAACCAGCGGCAGCTCGGCGAACTTCTCCTTTTGCGCGCCCTCGTAAGCCTCCTCCCACGCGCGAATGATGCGCCGGGCAATTTCGTCGAGCCGGCTTAGACCGCGCAGTTCGCGCATGCGGTCCTCGGCGGCCTGCCGGTAGCGGATATGGGGCGACTGGTCTCCCGCCGCGCCGATCCATCCGAGAACGACCAAGCCGTCGCCATACTTCGCTTTGAGGCCTTGGCGGACGGGATGCCAGAAGTCGGCGTTGACGACACTGAGGCCCTCCACCTCCTGGGCGGTGCAAGCGAGGTTTACAGCCGTCGCGAGCAGGCTGTCGTCTTCGCCCCAGAAAAAGAGCACTTCGACCGCGTGGTCTTCAGGACCTTCAATGCCGCGGAACTCGTTGACGGTGATGTTGCCGTACATCTGCCCGTGGCCATCCGCGAAAAAGGAGCGGCGGTTGTAGCCGATTACGGCATCGCCCATGCCCCATCCGGCCTTGGAGGGCTTGCGCGCCTTCCATGCGGCCTCAGCGGCATCGGCTATGCGAACAGCGAAGAACTCGAGGAACTCGGCGGGCCGCATTACGTCCGCGTCCGGAATGATATAGACACCCTCCATAAGCACCGGCGCCGTGTGGGTATGGGTGGCGCTGATGACCAGCTTGGTGACATCGAAATCCGGGATACGCGGGCCAAGGAGTTCGATGGCGCGCGCGCGCACGGGTTCCGGTATGTAGGCCACGTCACAGGCGACGAAGATGGCTTGGTCCAGAGCCTTCTCCTCTTCGCGCGATTCCATGGCCAACGCGTTGGCCTGCAATTCGCTTTGGACCTCGCGCGCAATGCGCGTAGACATCTGCCCGCACAACGCTACCGGTTTGTCGGGGGTTATGCTGACGGCCGCCGCCCCCACGTGCAGGGTAGCTGCCAGCGCCGGAACCGCCGCGAATAAGGCCGACAATCCCAAAGCCGAGCACTTGGTCAACATGCTGTGGTTTCTCATGCTGGTATCTCCATCTGTTCCGCGCCGCCTGTACTCCCATACGCTATACGATCGCCGCATGTCCCCGCAATCAGCATTCAGATCGTCGAAAACCCAGCGCAGGGAGAAGCAGTACGAAGGACAGCGACGGGCC
Source organism: Candidatus Hydrogenedentota bacterium (assembly GCA_035416745.1). Classification (NCBI taxonomy): domain Bacteria; kingdom Pseudomonadati; phylum Candidatus Hydrogenedentota; species Candidatus Hydrogenedentota bacterium. The sequence continues at coordinate 42,071 of DAOLNV010000010.1, forward strand.
TCATGGAGCGGACAACGCATAATCGCCGCAGTCTCTAGATGGCGTCCCCTACCATGCGGTCGGCCTTGATTTTCATGAGCCGGCTGGTGGTGGAACGCTCTATTTCATCGAGCTTGCTCTTGATGTACTTGATGCTCTCAGCCATGTTAGGGATAAGGGTATGCTCGAGGGCGTTCACACGGCGGCGGGTTTTTTCGATCTCCTCGCTTAACAGGCGAACGGTTTGCTCGAGCTCGCTCATGCGCAACAACTCGGGTATGAACTTCTTGAGACTGTCGATGGCGCTGTCGAGTTCGGGCGAAGTATGAATCAGCGAATACCCGCCAAGGGTTTCGCCGAATGTAGCTTCGATATGAGGTATTGCCACGCCCATCACGCGGCGAACCTGTTCCTCGATGATCAGGTCCTGGCGGGTCAAGTCCAGGGCATCTTCGATGAAAGCGCGGGAGGACGTCGCTTCGGCCAGCACAAAATGCTTCAACACGCGCGGAAGCTGTTCGTCGACGGCGAGCCGGCACTCTTTGTAAGACTTCGCAATTTCGCCGAAGTCTTTCATAAGGCCGTCAAGCTTATCTTTGAGCAGCTTATGTCCGCGCCTCGCGACTGCGAGCCGCCTGCGCAAACGCAGCATTTCCATGCGCGTTGGGTTCACGTTAAGACGCATGGCTTTGCGAAACCTCCTTCTTCGAGCCGCGCCGGTCCAAAGCTCATTTCGGGTAATACTTCTCGATGAACGCGTCGCGAACGCGCTTCAACGACTCGCGCGGCAGCATACCCAGCAGACGCCATCCCAAGGTGAGGCTTTCCTCGATCGGGCGATCTTCATCTTCTCCCTGGCGGATGAACTGGTCTTCAAAGGCATCCGCGAACTTTACAAAGAGAAGGTCCTCTTCGCTGAGGGCGGATTCGCCGAGCACGATCGCAAGTTCCTTGGCATTCTTGCCGCGGGCGTACGCCGAGTACAGCTGATTCATGACGTCCGCATGATCTTCGCGGGTCTTTTCTTTCCCGATGCCTTTGTCTTTGAGGCGGGACAGCGACGGCAGCACGTCGACGGGCGGATAGATGCCCTGCGCGTGAATCGGCCTGCTCAGGATAATCTGGCCTTCGGTAATATAGCCCGTCAGGTCCGGTATCGGGTGGGTCTTGTCGTCTTCCGGCATGGTCAACACCGGGAACTGGGTGATCGAGCCGGGCTTGCCTTTGATGCGCCCTGCCCGCTCATAAATGGATGACAGGTCGGTGTAGAGGTAGCCCGGGTAGCCGCGGCGCCCCGGGACTTCCTTTCGCGCGGCGGAAATCTCGCGCAGGGCCTCACAGTAATTCGTCAGGTCAGTCAGAATCACGAGCACATGCATGCCCTTGTCGTACGCGAGGTACTCGGCGGTGGTAAGAGCCATGCGCGGAACGGAGATGCGCTCGATGGTGGGGTCGTCCGCCAGGTTCATGAACAGCACCGCGCGCTCGATGGCCCCGGTACGCCGGAAGTCGGCGATGAAGAACTCGGCCTCTTCGAACGTGATGCCCATGGCGGCAAAGATCACGGCAAACCGTTCGCCGGTCTTCCGCACCTTGGCCTGGCGGGCAATCTGCGCGGCCATGCGGGAATGGGGCAACCCCGATGCTGAGAAAATGGGAAGCTTCTGGCCGCGCACCAGGGTATTCAGAAGGTCAATGGTCGAGATCCCGGTTTGAATGAACTCGTTGGGATAGTCGCGGGCATATGGATTCATCGGGCTGCCGTTGACGTTGAGCCACTTCTCGGGGATGATCGGCGGACCACCGTCAATGGGCCGTCCGGCGCCGTCGAAGACGCGTCCAAGCATGTCCGCGGAGACCCCGATTTCCTGACTCTTGGCCAGGAACTTGACGGAGATATCCTGTGGAGATAAACCGCTGGTGCCCTCGAACACCTGCACCACGGCTTTGTCGCCGTTGACCTCGAGGACTTTTCCGCGGCGGAGAGTTTCCTGTCCGGCGGTCTTGATGTCGGTCAGTTCACCATAGGACACGCCTTCTACTCCCTCCACCAGGATGAGCGGTCCAATAATATCTTTCGCTGTTCGATACTCGCGCGTGACCATAGTCGTAACGTGTGCCTTTCTTTCGGGCTCGCGCCGTCCGCGCCGGGCTTAGCGCGGCAACGCCGCCACGGCCTCTGTGATCTTCTCTTTCAGGCGGTCAAACTCCTGTAACTTATCCTCAGCAATCAGCTTTGCCCTGGCGACGTCTTCGAGGACGCCCAGTCCCAATAGGGCATTGAGAGGTACGCCTTGAGCAAGCGCGGGGCGCGTCTCGTCGTAGTAGTGAATGATCAGGTTCAGCAGGCGGAACTGTTTCGGGAGGGAGGTATAGGTATCCCGCTCGTCAAAGGCATTCTGATGCAGGAAATCCTCGCGAATCATCTTGGCCGCCTGCATCAGCAGCCGGTCGTCTACTGGGAGCGCGTCCATTCCGACGAGCCGCACGAGTTCCTCCAGCTCGGCTTCGCGCTGGAGAATGCCCATGGCGCGGCGGCGCGTTTCCTGCCATCCGGAATCGAGGTGCTCGTTGGCATACTGGTCCACGGCTTCCTGATAGAGCGAATAGGAGGTCAGCCAGTTGATGGCAGGGAAATGACGTGCAAAGGCAAGCTTGTCATCCAGCCCCCAGAACACCTTGACCACCCGGAGCGTGGCCTGCACCACCGGTTCCGAGAAGTCGCCTCCGGGGGGCGAAACCGCGCCAATAAGCGATAGAGAGCCGGCTCTGCCATCGGAACCGAGACAGATAATGTTGCCGGACCGCTCGTAAAAACTGGCAATGCGGGATGCAAGATACGCGGGATAACCTTCTTCGCCGGGCATTTCTTCCAGACGGCCGGACATTTCGCGCATGGCTTCAGCCCAGCGGCTGGTCGAGTCAGCCATGAGGGCCACGGAGTAACCCATGTCACGGAAATACTCGGCGATGGTAATCCCGGTGAACACGCTGGCTTCACGCGCGGCTACCGGCATGTTCGAGGTGTTTGCGATGAGCACCGTGCGCTCCATCAAGGGTTCGCCGGACTCGGGGTCCTTGAGTTCGGGGAATTCCATGAGCACGTCGGTCATCTCGTTGCCGCGCTCGCCGCATCCCACGTAAACGATCACCTGGGCGTTAGCCCACTTGGCAAGCTGATGCTGGACCACGGTTTTGCCGCTGCCAAACGGGCCAGGCACACACGCGGTACCACCCTGAGTGATCGGAAAGAACATGTCGATGACCCGCTGGCCGGTGATCATGGGCACGGTCGGCGGGAGCTTCCGTTTGACGGGCCGTCCCTGGCGAACGGGCCAGCGCTGCACCATGGTGACGTCAACCGGACCGTTCGCTGTCTGGACAACGGCCACCCGTGTGTCCACATTGCCGGCTATGGGTCCGATGCGGGTCACTTTGCCCTCTACACCGGGAGGAACCATGATCTTGTGAACGACGAGTTTGCTTTCCTGCACCGTCCCAAGGACGTCGCCGGAGACAACGCTATCCCCCGCCTTGGCAACCGGCTGGAAGGTCCATTGGGTTTCCCGGCTCAACGCAGGGCTTTCCGCGCCGCGAACGATGAAGTCGCCGAACTTGGCGTTGAGCGTGTCGAGCGGCCGCTGGACACCGTCGTAGATCGAGCGGATCAACCCAGGCCCGAGTTCGACGCTGAGAGCCTCTCCCGTTCGGAAAACGGGCTGTCCGGGGCCGATGCCTTCGGTTTCCTCGTAGACTTGGATAGAGCAATCGCCGCCGCGAATCTCAATGATTTCGCCAAAAAGGCGCCTTTCGCCTACCCGGACCATTTCGTACATTCGGGCGCCAGCCAGTCCGCGGGCCACAACGAGAGGCCCGGATACTTTGACCACTTCACCCTGGTTGTTGTTCATGATGTCATTCCTCGTGATACCAAACTCGCCGCACGCAGCGCACGAATACGTTACTCTTTGCCCAACATGTCCACGCCGATGGAGCGCTCGACTACGGCGCGCATGTTCTTGAAGCCCAGATGCTCACTCCCTTCATGAGTCGGGATGGTGGTCAAGATTGCCCGGCTCATTCTACGAAACTGCCGCAATGCGTCCGGCGCCTGCGCGGCAGCAGACTCAGTGACCAGGACGAGCGCGACGCCGGGGTCCCGCGCGAGCCGGTTCAGCTCGGCGGCCAGCTTTTCGCCGTCGGGCACGTCAACGATCTCGAATCCTGCGCTCTTGAAGCCAAGCACGAGAGATTCTTCTCCAACTACAACCGCTCTAGACATAGGTCTCCCTCACACGGCCCTTGAGCACATCCGGATCAATATGGTTGAGCTTGCCGCTGATCACCAGTTTCATGTTGAACGCTTCAACCCACACGCCCCAGAGAAAACCCGCCACTCGCTCCGGACCAGCCGTCTGCAGTTTCGTAAGGCGTGCCATCTGGGTCAGATAGTTCGAAGCAAGATGCTCGAAACGGCAGATCCGCTCTTCCTCCGGGCTCTCAGACGCTTCCCGATACACGTCGCCGATGCGCCCGGGAATAATGCTTCCCCACGCGTGGGGCTCGCCGGCCTCGATCATATCGGCAAGGATGCCGGTGATGCCGTCAATGGGCAGAAAATACTGCTGCAAATCCTTACGGTTGATTCTCGCACGGAAGGCGCGCCACAGGGCGGAAATCGCCTTGTTGAGCACGCGTTCCGTCGCCCATGACAGGACCATGGGGGCATCGACCCCGCGAGCAAGCGCCAGATAGTGACGCAGGTATGCCGCGTCCAGCACGAGGTCCACCACCGCCGGGTCCTGGGTGTCCGCGCCCAACGCGGTGAGTTGCGCAATCGCGGGACGGATAACGTCCGGTAACAGATTCGCAGCCCCCGATGCCACCTCGAGCAAACGGGCCTCCGAAAACACCCGGGGCGTAAACGGGAACGACGACATGCGCAGAACGGCCCGTTTCAGATTGAGGTAGTCCTCGGACAGCGCGAACATGTCGGCAAGAACAGGAGCCGGGCAGTCCCGGCGCAGAGAGGCTATCAGCTCATCGACGTACACGTCGATGATGGTGCTCCAATCCTCCCAGGTGATCGCCCCGGGGAACATGTGTTCGCGCAGCGAGGTATCCTGCAAGCGGTGAAACAGTTCCTCGACCCGTTCCAATCCGGCAAGGGAAAGGTAGTAATCGTAAGGCATCAGTTGGCCGGTCAGCACGCTGATGCGGCCGCATGCGAATCCCCACCTGCTCTGGCCTTTTGTGAGCGCAATCACGAACCCACTCCGCTCCACTCTGATTGTTCGAGTATTTGGGCAGCCAGATGCGGCGCCAGCTCGTGCTCGAGGTCCTGCAGCAGCGTGCTCAATCTTTGATCTACCTCATACGCGTCACTGACAAAGATGAACCCGCCCCGCTCCGGAAGCGGCGCCGTTTCGTCAAGCGATACCCAGTCCTTTCCGCCGTGCGCCGCGTTCACCGCATCCAGAAGCGTCTTGAACGAGGCGGCTTCGCCGGGATGAACCCGCACCCGCCCGCTGGAAGCTTCACAGGCCCGCTCCAGGAGCCGCCGCATGACTCCCATGTGCACGTCCTCCGGGAGGTCGAGGATCTGTTTCCGCGCCATGTCGAACACGCGCTTTATGCATAGGCCCTTCTGCGCAAGGAGTTCTTTCCTCCCCGCGCCGATTACCTGCATAAGTTCCCGATGGTGCTGCTCGTCGATGCTGCGGACGGCCGCCTGGTAACGCCTCTCGCACTCCGTTTCGGAGGCCTGGCGTGCGGCGCGCACTTTTTCGCCCACCGCTTTCTCCGCGGCTTTCCGGACGCGCTCGGCCTCAACGCGCGCCGTTTCAAGAACGGCTTGTGTAATCTGCGTAAACGCCATAGTCGAGAACCCTCATCCTGTTCATGTGAAGAACAGCCGGCTGCGAGTGGTTACGAGCCGAACGTCATGCTCGTGAGCCAGTTGATAGTGAGAATGCCGACCAGCAAGGAAACAACCGCGTACGTCTCCACCATGGCAGGCAGAATGATCGAACGGCCGTACTGCTCGGGCCGGCGCGCTACGAGGGCGATACTTGCCGCGGACGCCTCTCCCTGCCAGACCGCGGAAACCATCAGGGCAAATCCCACCCCGAAACCCACGACAAGCATGGCCAGGCCGGCAGCAATCGAAACCTGAGGCGTGCCGCCCGTCAGCTTGAAGCGCATGAATACCATCAGCGCAGTGATAAACCCGTAAAAACCCTGGGTCCCCGGCAGCGCCAGCAGCACGAGAAGACGGCCGAACAAATCCGGCTTCTCGCTCAAGACGCCGGCCATCGCATGAGAGGCAATGCCTATGCCCCGTCCAGACCCGGCGCAACCCAACCCTACGGCAAGCCCCGCGCCCGCAATCGCCAATCCACAGCCAATCTGATTTGCCAGCACGATGTCCATACTCGTTCTCCATTATCGATCTTGGTTTTCCCCGCCACCCTGTCTCGGGTGCCGGCATCATCGGTCGTTTCCTTAGTGCCAACCTATACTGTGACGGTTCTTTCCCAGGCCCTATTCCCTCCGAAGGATAGCGGCATCCGAGTCAAAACCCAGCGGGGCAAACGGCTTCGCGCCGCCTTCGTAGAACCGTCCAAAGAACTCAACCAGAATCAGACGCATCGAATGCACGAACGCGCCCATTACGCTAATGAGGAAATTGAACATATGCACGAGAATCAACACTAAAATGAACGGCACAACGCCCAACGACTCGCGAACCATGCCGGCAATCATGTTGAACGACATGGCCACGATGGACGTCGTAAGCCCAAGAGCCAGAAGACGGCAGTAGGACATCGTGTCGCCGATGAACGCGGTGATGCCGTAGCTTCCCACGATGCCGTACAGGCTCAAGACGCCGGTCAAGAAACGGCCCACAGGGTTGCGCACGTCGCGGCCCTGGGTAAGGATGAGGCCGAGCGCGCCCACGCCAAAAAGTACGAGCCCGAGAGTATTGACCCATGAGGGCAATGTCGCGAACATCCTGCATACCAGCAGAATGAATCCAGGGAGAGCAATCAGCCAGAGGACCCCGTCGTATACGGCGGTCGCTTTGTCACCCTGTTTCACATGGCCATAAACCTTCAGCCCGATGGCGTAAAACTGATTGCATACGCCAATCACGAGTGCCATTACGAGGACCACCACGGGGTTCTCGACGGGGTCCACCAGGGTGGTCATACGGAACACCTTCTCAAGAAGGTTGCCCTCGCCAAGGTACGCTGCCTTGTACAGGTCCCCGAAACAGGAACCAAAGATGAATCCGAAGATAATGGTGGGAATACTGGCCATGAAGAGCAGCTTTCCAAAGTTGTACAGGCCCTCGTAAGCTTTGGTTCGCAACATGATGTATCCGCTGATTACGAGGAGCATCAGGCCGTATCCCACGTCGCCAAAACACATCCCGAAGAAGAGAAAGAACCCAAATATGATGAAGGGCGAGGGATCGAAGGCCGTATACGCCGGAAGCCCGAAAAGGTCCACGAGCATGCGGACGGGACGCACGCTTTTCGGCAGCGAAATGCTTATCGGCACCACCTCATCGGGGGAAGGCTTCGTCAAGACCAGTTCCGCCCTTTCGTGTTCCTTGAGCGCCTCCTTCAATTGCTCGACGTCTTTTTCGCGGACGTAGCCGGTCACAACCTGAACCCAGCGGCCATGGGCACTCTTGAGGCGGGCTGTCGCGAGGTTCTTGCGGCTATCCCAGAATGCCTTGAGAATGAGGATTTGCCTGCGGTGCTGCGCCAATTCCTGAGCGCCGGCCCGGATATCAGCAATCTCCTCCTCAAGGGACGTTCGGTCCAGCCTCAACTCACGAATCCGGTCGCGCACGGTTCCCGGTACCGTCGGCAGGGCAACCTCAGTAAAGCCATGCCGCGAGAGAGCACCCCGGGCAGCGTCCTGGTCTTTCACGGGGAACGCGGCGAGAACGGGAACCGGTTCTTTGGGATTTCCTGAATCGGCCGGCGGCGGGGCGCCTTCACGATAGTAGCGGCCTTCATACAGGCGCTCGACAACGAGGGTTTCAGGGGCCCTGTCATCCGCGCAGACGGCCGCAAGATTGGCAAGGGGCATTTCTCCGAAGAGAACTCGCGTGTAACGCGTTTTTGCGAGGTCCCCCACATGCAGCGGCGAGGACTCGTAGGGGAGCAATTCCTTGAGCAAGTTCTGGATTTCGCCGATGCGCCGTTCAGCATGCCGGTACGCCGCATCAAGATCATGGGCGCGGACGTAGTACCCTTCCAAGTCGAAGTTCTTGCGGACCTCGTCCAATTCCCCAGGCTCTATCACGAGGGGCACCGGGGCAAGGCCAGCCACGAATCCCTTCTTCTCCGGGGCCAGCGTGTCGATCAGCCCGAGCAAAAGATGGATCTTCTGGAGAACCTGGTCTATCTCCTCAGTCGATACCTGGGGACGCTCCAAGTGGTCTCCCGCAGCTTCTTCGTGTTCTTTGACATCGGTCACTTCGACAGTGCCCAGGCCGTAAAGCGTACGAAGAAGTCTCTGCCCATCGCTTATCGGGCAGAGAATCGCCAACTTCATCATGGGATCGATAGCCATGGCTACAACTCGCGAAACCGGTCGACTATTCTCGCGGCCTGCCCAGCGAGAGCGCTGTCCGGGACTTTCTTCACCTTGTCAATCTCCTGCGCAATCGAGACCTGCGCGGCGGCCACTTCCTCCCGATGTTTCTTTTCAGCAGTGCTGCGGTATTCGCTTATGCGCTGCTCGAGCGCGGCAGCGGCTTCCGCCTGGAGGCGCGCGATCCGGGCATGCGCCTCTTGGTCGGCCTTCTTCGCTTCCTTGCGAGCGTCCTCGAGGATACGTTCTGCTTCGCTTTCGAGGGAAAGGACTTTGTCAATAAGCGTTTTCATATCAGCCTTTCAGCCAACACAGTGCTCCACGTCTTCGGCTTTGGCACTTACCCCGTGGGGGATGATACATACCCGCGGCAGAGGATCCAAACATAGCAGCAACTTCTCAAACTGAGCTTAGCACATTTGTTCCGGGGTTTTCACCTTCTTACAGACCTTCGCACACTCGTGCAAAGGTTGCCCGCTTTGTCCTTGGCGGAGACAACCGAATCTCTTGAGCGCGTGTGCAAGAAATGGGCCGCGCAGCATATTCTTGTTCTCGGCCTCGCGCCTCAGTTCGCCACGGCGAGCGTGAACCAGCGGATTACACTCACGCAGTCTTCGTAGCACCAGAATGCCACGAAGATTTCTCCCTGGGGGGTTCGCGTCAGGCAAGGCGCGCCGAATCGCAACACATTGAAGTTCTGCGACATATTGGCCGATGTTCCTGTCAAGCCACAGGCCCCGGCGCCCCACAGCGGAACCTGCTCCTGCGTCACCCACGCGCCATCTTGCAGGTGCGCGAGACATGCCCACAGCCCCGGCATGTCAATGCGCCGGTAGACGCAGAGTATACGCCCGCCGCCGAGCGCCATGGGCGTGAGTGTCTGTCCTTCGAGCCCGGTGGATGCCGGCGGGGTCCAAGTCTTGCCCCCGTCGCAGCTTAAGGCATACTGGTTTGGCCGATCTTCTTTTGCCGCGGCATCGTAAGCCCACGCCATGGCGAGCAGCGTGCCGTCAGGCAACTCAACAATCTTCGACTCCCAGAAGTAAGTCGCGCCGTTTGGATCAACCATTACATTCCAGTAGCCGGGCCAGGTCTTGCCTGCGTCTTCCGAAACCAGCGCGATAGTGCGAATCCCGTTGGGACAGTAGCCGTCCCATGCCTGCCAGGTGGAAGTGGGCAATATCCAGCGTCCATCGCCCAGCACGGTAATCGGGCAGCACAACTCGAACGACGGCCCTTCCAGAGGCGGCTTGAACACGTCCGGTCCCCTCCAGGAGCGGCCATAGTCCGCGGAACGGAACAAACACAGTTCTGTCGGGACAAAACCGAGGGTCTCGGGATTGGTAAGTCCCTCGTCGGGATGCTGGGTCCGGTCATGCCGAACGGTGAACGTAACCAGGTTTCCGCCGCCAAGCGCCGTTACGCGCGAAGCATCGGACACGAGACGGCCTTGAACTCCCGGATAAAGGGGGCCCTCATGCTTCCAGGCCGCCCCGCCGTCGGTGGAGCGGAACACATGGGTGCACATATTCGGCGATTCAAACGCTTCTCCCAACACAGCCGTTGCCAGCATCTCGCCGTTGTCCATGCTGACCACCGAAGGGAAATAAGCGTGGACACTGTGCACGTGCGGGATTGGATTTCGGAAGATCAGGCCAGTCTTCAGGATTTCCATGCCGTGTATCCTCT
>DAOLNV010000010.1:52451-61273 GCA_035416745.1 Candidatus Hydrogenedentota bacterium
AGCTTGCCGTAGAGCTCCTGGCCGAGGCGCTGTGCAAACTCGCCGCAAACGTCGTCTTTTACGGCCACCATACCGGGGATTGCGGCCAGTCTCAACATGAGTTCGATTCCAAATTCGATGGGGCGCTGGCCAAGATAATTCGTGACGGCCATCACAGGGATTTCCCGTGCCACGGCCGTGTAGTGCTCGATAAGGGTCTCGAGGGTACAGGATTGGGCCCAGTCCGGCGGCAACACCATCACCACGTCTGCGCCAGCGTCGCGGGCATACCGTGCAAACTCGATTTCTTTGGGCACGGCCCACATGCGGTCTGCCGCTACCACGAGAGCCCTCCCGGCGGTGTGCCTGGCGACGACGCGGGTAACCTCGGCCACTTCCTCGTCCGTCAGCAGACTGTACAGACTATCGCCGTACGTGAGCAGCATCGCTGGGCTTCCCGCATCAATCGAGAAATCAACAATGACACGCAACGCGGAGAAATCAATGGCGCCATCCCTGGTAAATGGCGTTGAAATGGACGCGATAGGCCCCGTCAACGAAGCACGAATAGCTGCACGATCGCGATTCATCAGGCCTCTCCCCCGCCCTTCCGGCCGAGCATCCCCACAACGCTGCGCGGACTATTTCTCAAAAAGGCTCTCCGGCTCGAACATCGCCCGGCCTGAAACGGCGTTCCAGACCAGACTGAACACGTAACCCGAAACGGCGCTGGACAAGAGCCCGGCAGGGCCATACCACGACCAGAACACGTGCGTGCGATTGGCCACCCATGCCGTGAAACCCAGGCCGAGCAAAGTTCCGAGGAACACACCGACCTCATTGGCCCGTTTGGTCAGTACCCCGAGAAAAAACATGGCCACCAGAGGGCCGACAATGAGGCTGCTGATCTTTCCAATGATCTCGATAATGGTGCCCAACTGATCGACGTAGAGCGCCGCTATCGTGGCGGAGACGCCGAAGAAGACCGTCGCGCCGCGGCTCACCCACAGATAGTGGCGGTCACTCTTCCAATCGCGATGGAAAAAGCGCTTGTAGTAGTCCATCACGGCAACCGTTGCCAGAGAGTTCATTCCGGCGTCGAGACTCGACATGGTTGCCGCCATGATGCCCGCAATCACGAGTCCGCCGATACCGGCAGGCAGGCCGTTTACCACGAAGTGGGGCAGCACGCGGTCCATGGCCTTGGTCGGGTTCCCCGGGTCCAAGGCGAGCAGCGACTGCATCATGTCCGGATGCTTTGCGTAATAGGCGACCAGAAACGTCCCGACAAGAAACATGGGGACCACGACGGGGATAACGATGAGCGATTGCGCCACGGCGCTCTTCAGCGCCACGCTCATCGAGCGGGCGCTAAGGTACCGTTGCACGGTAACCTGGTCGGCCCCCGCCGCGGACATGTATGACACGAGGCCGCCGGCCATTACGCTCCAGAACGTGTATTCGGCCACAAGACGATAATCGAAGTCGAAGGTCCGCGTACGGCCCTGTTCCGCGGCGATGGCCCAAATGCCCGCGACATCGCCGTGGAAGTCAATAAGGATAACGGCGCCCGCGATAATCACGCCGCCGACCAGAATAAAGAACTGGACCACGTCACACCAGATCACGCCCTTGAACCCGCCCACTGCGGCGTAGAAGGTCGCAAACAGTCCCATCCCGAAGATGCATACGGTCATGTTGGCGTTTGCCACCACGGAAAGCGCCAAGGAGGGCACGAAAATGGCCGTGGCCAGCCATCCGCCGCGCATGGCCAGGAACAGCACGCTGGCCAGAACGCGCAAGAAAATGCCATAGCGGCGCTCCAGATACTCGTAGATCGTGAAGATCTGCATGCGGTAGAAGACCGTCACAATGATGGGCACGGTAACCAGGACCGCGATCGGAGTGGTGAAAACGACCAGCATGTACCGGAGATCTTTCTCGAACGCCAGCGCCGGGCTTCCCATGTACGTGATCGCACTGAGGTCGGTCGCAATGACCGAAAGAGCAATAGGCAGCCAGTGAAACGTGCGGCCACCGAGAAAGTAATCGCCGACATCCTTCTGGCCCCGTCCGAGCACGCTCCCCAGCGTCGCGATTCCAACCAGATAGGCCAGGAGCACCGCGGTGTCGATCCATGTGAACCCCTGCATGCGTGTATGGTCTCCTCTAACGTGCCGGCCTGTCGTGAGAATCAGTGCTGTTCAAGGCAATTCCTGCGTTTGAAATCGCGAACCGTCATGGCGCGGCGTCTGCCGCGTCCCCCACGTCTCCCCATCCCCCCGTGACCATCCCCGTAAATGTCAAGCCGCAAACGAAGGATGGCGCCCCCTCGCGCTGTCCTGCCTATTCTACTCTAACTCGTTCTCGGAATCACGGCGCATCCGCGTGACGCCATCGGGAAACCCGTCCATTTCAAAAACCTGCCTCGCTTGCTGTTTCCGGAATGCACCTCCAAAAGAAGCTATGCTCAACATCCTCACCCTGGCTGGCGCAGGGTGGCTGTTTCGGGCGCCAAGGACAGATAGCCATCCTGGCGTTTGACGCCCAGTTTCTGGTCCAGCGCAGCCGCAAGAGGGTCGGAACCTTCCATGCCCAGCCGCTGCCGGACCTCGCGGCGAAGCCACCAGAACCCCGAGTTCCAGGAATACAGGTGGTGCCCATGAGGGTGACCGTCCACCGTGCTGATGGATTCGTGAAACGCCGGCATGACCGCCAATTCCTTTTCGAGCCGCCACAACAGTTTTTCATCAATCCAGCCTGGGTCCATGCCGTGGATGAGGCCATCGAGGTACACACAGGCATCGTTGAGAAACCAGGAGCCGCCGAAGACGTACACGCCGCTGTGACCCTCCAGCAGGTCGCCGTTGGCCTTCGAAATAACGCGCATGCCGTAAGGGGATTGCACGCGCACGGTAGTTTCGATGTGGGTTTTCACATAGTCGTCCGGCAACAACTTCTCGCCGAACACCGCATACGTGAGGACTTCACCGTACAGGGCGTCCTGGCCGATATGTTCCTGCTGTTTGAGGCTGGTCGCCATATAGCCGCCTTCCGCGTTGAACATGCGGCAGTATCCTGCCTTGGCCTTCTCGATATCCTCGTCCGAGACGGGAAACCCCAGTTCGCGCGCTGCCATCAGTGCGCCACAGTGGAAACCCTGGTTTGACGAGGGAGCGTCATCATCGTCGTATGGCAGCAAATCGTGATAGGTCTTGAACGACGCCAATTCCGGTTTGAGGCGCGGAGGAACGAACAGCCCGTCCACTTCATGTTCGCGGATGAACCGGTAAGCGCGCCCGACCGTGCGCATGTCCAGGTCTCCGCCCGCGCGCTTCACCAAAGCGGCCCAGAGCAGATAGTACTGGGCGTTATCCTCGTAATGAATGCGCTCGTAGAAGATCGCGGCATGCGCAGCAGCATCGTAGACGGGATCGTCCAGACCTCTGCTCATGTAAAACCCGTCGGAAACCCACTGTTTCCAGCCGTAGCCCACGCCCGAAATGAACAGATAATCGCTTTCCGGGCGCAACAGATTCCGCCTGAGAAGCAGGTAAGACGTATTGCGAAGAATAGCTTCCAGACCGGACTGGTTGAACCCTTTTGCATTCGCCAGGGCGAGATGGGCCGCGAGCTGCACGTCATAAAGCGAATGGGCCGGTGAAGCGAAGAGCCAAGTCGTCCAGCACTGCGTTTCCCCTGCCTCGATGTGTTGCCAGCCGTCAAAGGACGCGCGATATACCGACGTCGCGTCCACCTCGCGCGGAATGGAGACTACGCGGCGCGGGCTTCCGTCGCCATTGCACAGGGAGAGGACGCGGTTGTCCGCATCAAACCCCATGAACGCGCGGTTCTCCCAATGGCCCGGAGTATCGCCAATAATCCCGTAAAGCCGCTCCCCCGCCAGACATCCGAGGAACGTGAAGGTCTGTAGGGCCCCTCCGCCGAACTCGGGGCCAGAACACCCCGGACTGTACTGGGCCGATGCGGTTTCCTTGCCCGTAAACGAATAGAAATCGCCGTCCACGGCCGCGTGCCAGCCGAAATCCAGGTAATAACGGGCATCGGCCTGAGCCGTTACGGTTACGGCCCGCTCAATGAGGTCGGGCGCAAGCACGCGAAACGACTCTTGAAACGCCAGCGCATCTGCCCCGCCGCCCGAGAGTTCCACCTTCCCTGCCTCTTGCCGCACATCCTGGTATTGGACCACGCGCTCGGCGGAACCCCCGGCAGTTGCCAGAACGGCCCTCATCGCCGGGACAGTGCCAAGCCCCTGAAAGACCACCCGTTCTCCATCTCGGATTTCGGCATAGTTGCCGCCCGCGCCGCTGATTGGAGCCACGGAAAGCGCCGCCATGGCAGAAAACGGCGCAAGAAACACAATCGCCGCAATCCCTATCGCTAAAGCTGCATTTTCCAACGCACAACTCCTTCTCTATTACCCATGGCATGAAACAGCGCCGTGCGCATCAGCACTTCCGTCAGTCACTTGTTCATACGAGCCCGGAGACTTTGGATAAGCGCTTGCCAATCGGCACTCGCGAGGGCTCCGGAACCGGATGCCGGCGCGAGTACGACCGTCGCGCGTGTCAAATCCGTTTCCCCCAGCGCTTCCGCCGCGGCAGGGCCGGCAACCCGAATCAGTTTCCGCCAGTTCGGGTATGCCGCCTCGGCGGGACTATTCTCAATTGGTCCGCCCCCGCATGCATCGACACAGGCGCCTAGGGAATCAAACGAATCGTCGGTCAACACGATAAAACCGGGATTATGTCTTCTTGCCTCGTCTCGCATGGCTTCCAAGGTCTTGAGGCCGCCCTCCCACGCCGCCCGGTCCGGCGTGGTTTGCGTGTTGGGGTTGAAATCGAGCGCTCTGCCAAAGAACCGAGCAACGTGTATGCCATCGGCGCCGATTGACGCTAAAGCCGCTGTCTGTTCCTCGAGGATACGCCGGTATTCGGGCACGCCGGGGTTCAGCACCACGCGGCGTTCGAAGCCAGCGAGGCTCTGCACGTGCGTGGTGGGCGGATTCCAACCGGGAACCGTCTCAAGGACGCCCCATCGGTCCACGCTGGCGTAATCCCGGAGTCGCTCATAGGACGGCCACAACGGCGACGCCGGCTCGAGTCCTATGGAAAGGATCGTCCGGGCCCCAAGTTTGCGGCACTGCTCGAGCACCGCCCGTAACGCTTCGTGTTGTGCAGGGTCCCCGGGTAAGAGGACAAGGGGTTCTCCTGCGTGCGCCGAAACGGGCCTCCAGTTTCTCAACAGGATACCGTCGAGACCCGCGTCTACGGCATGCTTAGCCAGTTCGGGCAGGCGGGACCAGTCGCGGCCATCGCATTCCAGCAGCATCGCGGGCTGTCCGGACGGCGTCTCGATGGGGGCAAGCAGCCCATGGAGGCGCGCCGCGGCCCGCCAGTCGCCCGTGTGGGCCTTGACGACGACCGGCGCCGCTTCGAACCTGGTGTGCGGCGGGCTATACGGCATGTGCACAAAGCTGACGCGCAAACCGGCGGGCAAATCGCCAAGTTCAGCGGGCGTGGGCCAGTTGCCGCCTGCCCGGGGTCCGCTGGTACCCGGAAACATCTCGATATGGATGACCTTGTATCGGGTAATGGGGTCGGCCGCACCCATGTAAAGGCCGCGGTCGATATCCTTGTGGTAGAAATCGAGCCACGCCATGCAAAGCTGGGCCGGGTAACCATAATGTTGCTCGGGCCCCATAATGCCCAGCCAGGACTGATTGGCGAAGTTCTGGAAAGGAAACGCGGACAGAGGGCCGCCTCGACCGGGTACGACCATGACGGTTTGCTTGGGCTCCACGAAGTATTCGGGAGAATTGGGAACGAGGCCGAGCGTTCCTCCTAACATGGGATAAAAAAGCTCTCCTATCTCGAGATCCGTACGGTTGTCGACTGCAAGCGCAAACGCGATGCGGTCCTCTACAAGCGATATTCGCATCGTTACATCCGCATCGTACTCACGGCGCAGGACGCTTGTCAGGGGGCCGCGCCAAATCAGCTCAAGCCCATCGTCCTGCCGTTTGGCTGAGCTCAGCGTTTGTTGCTCGCCCAGTACGTAATTCGCTTCCGTAGCTTGCCACGCGGCCTTTCCGCGAATGGGAAGGGTGAACTTGAAGTTTCCCGCCAATCGCGGTTCCCGAATGAAATCGATGCCGGCCTCTTTGTCCAGGATGCGCGTGATCACCCCATTTCGCCGCGAGACTTCAACGCGGTAAGAGTCATTCTCGATACGTATGCTGCGGGCTCGCGGGAATTCAGGAGACGGAAGCGGTTCAGGCCCGTTGCGCTGGGAGATACTATCGAGACAGATCATCGAATACGTGCCTTCCGGGGCATTGTCCACGACCTCGATGTAGACCTCTTTCCCCTTGTTGCCCTTCCCCCGCAGGAATTTCCGTGTGAACGTGGTTGTGTTGGGCGCATATGCGCGGTCAAGCTCGGTTCCGTCGGCGAGATTCAAGGTAACGTAGTTCCACCGGTCCGCTGTGCGGCCCTGAATGTCTGCCCATCCGGCGAGCCAGATTTCGACCCCGTCCCGCTCCAGCATAAACTTGCGAGAACGCAGCGTGCCCGTCGTGTTTTCGCCGCCCTGCCCGCTCCAGGCAAAAGCGTTGCCCTGCCATCCGCTGTACCATCCGCCCGCGGAATTGTCATCTATCCGCCAGTTGGCGTCGGCGGTCCATTTATCGAGGTTGCCGGACTCGAAATCCTCCATGGGGATTGGCTGAACGGGGCCGGGCATCTTCGAGGCAGTCGCGCATCCGATGAGTAATGTGAAACTGGCAATGAGTGCCCATTTCCTGCTCATTTCGCATCTCCCGATTGGGCAATCATCACCAATCGTTCCGGGGCTATTGTTATCGCCGCCGGCAATGTCAGAATCTGAGGAGCACGGCCCGGGGCATAGAGTGTGCAGGCTTTCCCGGCATCCCCGGCGAATTCCCGCATAAACACATCCGCCGGCTGAGAGCCGCTATTCGTGATGATGCACCCCCGATGACCGGCCGGGATGCTCCTGTAATTCTGCGCGGCCACACCGGATGGCAGCCCCTTCTCGAACAGAATCCCTTCCTCTGCCAGAATCTGCTCGCCGTAAAAAACGATGCCGGCCAGTTCATCCCGGATCTTCTTCACCTCGGCGATGTACTCGGAGAGGCCCTGCCACGTCGGATACGCCATCGAACGGTTGAAATGATGGGGCGAAATCATAATCACATGGCCGTTCCGCACAGCCTCATTCAGTGTGAAGTAATCATAGGGCTGATACAGTCCGACGGTCTCGGCCAGTTCCGGGAAAACCCGTTTCGCTGCCGTCATGTTGCCGGCCCACCAAGTCGCGGCCCCAAAAGACAGAAACCGGTCAAGGTTACACTCAAACGAGATGCAGAACTCCGGCCGAATAGCCTTGCATTGGTCGTGAATGTCTCTTGCCAGCCTGACAGCTCCTTCGTTCAGCGTGGTATCCGGCGGCATGGGCGCGCGAGGGTTGAAGTTCATGTTGCCGGGAAACGTCTTGTCGAGATGCAGCCCATCGGCGCCGATCTCCGCCAACTTCTTGAAATATGCGAGATGCCCGTCGTGCATGGCGGGAAACGAGGTATCGTAGAATCCCATCAGGGGCGTGGTGTGGCCCATTCGCGAAGCCAGGGTTCCCATACCCCATCCGGCGATCCAGTAGTCTGCCCCGTTGGAACTCTCCCAGCCGCAGTCCTTTAATTCGGTCTTGTACCACTCGGTATCGAGGTTTACGACCGTGATATTCGCGAAGAAGTACACGCTCACGCCCATGTCATGGCATTCAGCGATTGCGTGTTCGAGGTCTTCCCAGGTTCCAAGACGCGGGTCCGGCTCATAGTAGGGATAGCCGTTGTCGTGGCCGCCACGCTGCCATCCCGCGATTTGGAGCGACGTCACGCCGTACTTCAGACCGTCGCGGGCCAGTTGCGGGATCTCGTCAAACCGGTAGTTCACGTTGCCTTCGGGCAACATGATCATGATCATCTGGTAGAACCCTTGGCGGCGAATCCAATCATCGTCTTTCGTTTTCAGACCGAAGGTGTCGATGAACCAAGGGCGATAGAACTGCCTGCCGGCGGCCGCCCAGTCCCCGTCGTGAAACATCAGCACCACCGGCGCGCCCTCGAACCGCTGGCCCGGTTGCGTTAAAGGGAGGTGGCAGAGCCCCGCGAAGACTTCCGAATCCGTCCCGTTGCCCACTTCGAGAAACCGGAACAGCTTGTAGCGCGCAACGGTGTCATGCGCGCCGAAATACAGGCCCCGGCTGTGCGTGGCTGCCGCGAGATCCACGAATGACATGTTGTTGCCCGGATAACCTACGGCGTACTCGCCAAACGGCCTCACAAAAGCTTTGGAATCGTGCGGGGGCGGCATCAGCGCGACTTTCGCCGTGCCACCTCTGCCATCCATGCCGAGAATCCCGCCGAGCACGGGATACCACACCTCTTCGACGAGCTCGCTGGAGTCGTTCTGAAGAAAGCAGGCGGCCTCTAATCCGGCGGCCTTCAGCGACAGGCGCATCGCGACGTCGATGTTGTGGGGGTTCCCGGCTTCATCCACCAGGGGGCGTTTCCATTCCAGGGTCAAGGTCTGCCCGTCCCGCGACATGCCGCTGAGTCTCTGCTTATGCCCAAGCACGACATTTCGCGGGTCTGCGGCTGTCGGCACCAAGAGCCGGTAATTACCCGCAAGTTCTGGCGGAGGCACGAGTTCAAGCCCGCCGGTTTTATCCAGGAATCTCAAGAAAGCGCCGTGATCACGGCCTACCTCCAAGAGCACCGCGTCATTCTCGAGCCTCTGCAC